>JBIKTS010000059.1:0-5876 GCA_044347985.1 Candidatus Babeliales bacterium | reverse complement strand
TACATATATATATGCTTTATAGAGAATTCCATGAAAATAATCACCGTCCATAAGCGTGCTCGTTTTGACTATCACATCCTTGAAACACTCGAGGCTGGAGTTGTATTGACTGGTGATGAAGTCAAGTCTCTGCGCGCCGGCAATAGTAATTTAAACGATGCGTATGCAACACTCCACAACGGCGCCCTACAAATTATTAACTGGTATATTGGCCCCTACTCACACGCGTATACCAAAGATGATTTTACCCGCCGCAGTCGTAAACTCCTACTGCATAAAAAAGAAGTCAACAGTATCGCAGGCGCAATATCACGCAAAGGCTCAACGATTATTCCGCTCAAAGTATATTTTTCAGCCCGTGGCTTTGTAAAAATAGAAATCGGCGTTGCACAGCACAAAAACGCCCCCGACAAACGTGAAGCCATTAAAGAACGAGACATCGCGCGTGAAACACGTCGTGAACTCAAAAATCTTCGGTAATCTTCACACTTCAAAAGTAACCTGAACCCGCTTGAGTTCCTCTGAAAGCATATGCACAATATACTTCCATGTGTCATCAGACTCTAAAAGTGCATGTGAATGAGTGCCTGGCAAGAACCGCCGCATCTCATCCCTAAACTCCGCAAGCGCAGATCGCGAGCAGAAAACAAATACCGATCTTGATCAGTATACCGCTCAAGCCAATCATTTAATTGTTTCAATAGTTGCATACCACTCAAAAACTCTACAGAAACTTACAGTAAGTGCAACATACTGTAGGGTCGCAGTCAGATGGAGCCATTTACTCTTGAAACAACTCTTCCATGGGATGTGAGGATGATGCATGAAGGATATTATAAAAGTAACTCTTACGAGCCGCAAACGGTTGCTGTGTCCCAAACGCACCAAGATCATACTGCCCTTCTGCAAGAGCCTGCTTGGCGTTGTGCTGGATCTTTTCAATATGCAGATAGGTCTTTAATCGCTCTTCAGGAGTTAAAGCAGTCAATGTATCAGTTAACTCTTTTGCAACCGATAAATCACCCCCAAAATCTTCTTGTTGTCCGCGCTCAAGCGCTGCAATCATTGCAAGCCCATTTTCAGGGCTAATTAATGCAACATGACGATCAGCCGCATGCTGGCCACGTCTCGCCAAGAAGCTCCAATAAAGCGTAAGAAGAACACCATATCCCCCTGTCATAGCACACACTCCTGCAAGGTGCCACCAAGACAGAGTTGGTGGCTTACCTGCCACCTTATTTGACGAGCTTTCCAACAACTTATATGCCGCAAACATCAAAAGCCCAAAAGTAGCCAATGCAACAGGAGTAAAATACAGTGCCATTTTGGCCTGATGCCGCTCAACCACATATCCCATCTCATGTGCTAAAAACCCACAAAATTCTTCTTCTGATGTTTCTTCAAATAATCCACGAGTCAAAATGACAAACCCACTTCGATGCGTCCAAGCAGCAGAACTCGCATCAAAAAGCTTACGATCATCAACAAATAAAATGAGTGGAGGAGGTATACGAAGTATCTGCGCATATGATTGAACAAGTTCGTACAGTAATGGCATCTCTTCGGGCAACAATACATACGACCTATCTGCAACCGAATTAATCTCATTCTCCATGAAGAAATAACCCATCTTATCTTTGAGCCCTGGTCGGCGTTTTTGCGTCTGCACCAAATAATTGCGCCATTGTGATGCACGCAATAATGCAAGTGCTGGCCCACTGCCCAGTGTTGAAACGCGTGACAGTGTCGTATTTTTATTTTCCAAGGTCGCTATCAATTCATCATAATACCGATTAGTTTTTGCTTCTGCGGGCATCAGGTCAATACATCCACACAACATTATAAAAAATAGCTTGTAAAAACGCATACGTTTCTCCTTTGCATTCGTTTTTTGAGAAGGCACCATCCAAACATGGAGTTGCCCCCCGAAGCAAGTAAATTATATCGCCTACAAAGCACCTGTCAGAAATTGTTGCAAAAAGGTAAGCCGCTTAGTCCCTTTGACGTTTCCTACTCCCATTGCAATTGCGCGGGCCTGCCCCAGCAGCACACATAATTTCTTTGCTCGTGTAATTGCGGTGTATATCAAGTTTCTTTGAAGCAACATAAAATGCTGCATAAAAATAGGAATCACAACCACATCAAACTCTGATCCCTGCGACTTATGAATAGAAATAGCATAGGCAAGCACAAGCTCTGAAAGCTCAAGAAATTGATATACCAGTGCGCGCTCACCAAATGTTACCGTCACTTCTTGGTCTTCAGTATTAATCGCGGTGACGTATCCAATGTCTCCATTAAACACAAATTTGTCATAATTATTTCTGATTTGCATAACCCGATCATCTACGCGAAACTCAGTACCATAACGGGTGACTGTTGGACCACCTGCCCCCGCAGAATTTAAAATAGTCTGCAGCTCCTGGTTCAGCCTCTGAGTGCCCGCAATCCCTCGATTCATTGGTGTCAGCACAACTGCTTGCTGCCACACAAAATGATATTTTTTTAGACTTTCGAGAAAAAAATTTTTTAAGAAAACAAATAACTCTTCTGGCTGATCTTGTTTTACATATACAAAATCTTTTTTACTTGTTTCAAATAATGCCTTAGAAGAAGGAAATTCACCATTATTTACCCGGTGCGCATTTACAATAATCAAACTATCTTGGGCTTGTCGAAAAATATGCTTTAATCGTGTCACGGGCACGCATCCAGAATTAATCAAATCATGCAACACATTTCCAGCACCAACTGACGGCAATTGATCTACGTCGCCAAGCACTACCAAATGTGCCCGCTCAGGGAGCGCGCGCAGTAATGAATGCATTAAAAAAACATCAATCATCGATGCTTCATCAACAATAACAAAATCAGCCTGCAAAGCATTCTGTTCATTTCGAGTAAAATTCATAGTCATGGGGGAAAATTCAAGCATTCGATGCAACGTTTCCGTAGATCGACCTGTGCCCTCAAACATACGTTTTGCTGCGCGACCAGTTGGAGCAGCAAGCTTTACCGTCACCCGCTGATCTTCAAGAACCATTAATAATGATTTCAGCAGCGTTGTTTTTCCTGTTCCCGGCCCCCCAGTCACCACTGAGATTGGATTTTGCAAACACATCATCACACCACGCTGCTGCTCTTCATTTAATGAAACGCCATCTCCCCGGTCAGCAGATAACATCTTATATGCAGCAGTTGCATCAATACTCCAATTCCTGTGTCGCGGCTCAAGAAAAAAACGAATTTTTTGCGCAATCCCTTTTTCAGAAAAATAATACTGCGGCAAGCTGGCATAATGCGCAGACTGAAAGGTCACAATTTTTATTTTTTCAGCATCATATAAAAGCCGCATCCCATTCTTAATCAGTGGCTCATCAATCTCTGGCCGTAGCCCCAATAACTCAAGTGCCTCATTCATAACATCAGGCACTGCTTTGTATAAATGCCCATCAGAAATCGCCAACCCTATAGCATGTACAATTCCTGCTTGAATACGTACTATTGAATCAGCAGCAAATCCCAATTTAATCGCCAATGCATCAGCCGTCTTAAATCCAATTCCCCATACATCGTCAATCAAACGATAGGGATTTTTTGATATCATCTCAATTGACGCTTGCCCATACGCTTTATAAATCTTTGAAGCAAGACCGGTACCCACTTCCTTATCTTGCAAAAAAACCATGACGCGAGAAATTTCTTTTTGCTCTTGCCAGGCAGCCATGATTTGTTCAATCCGCTTGGGACCAACGCCAGAGACTTCTTCTAATCGATATGGTGTCTTTTCAATCACATCAAGTGTCTTGTCACCAAAATGAGAGACCAGTCTACGCGCAAACGTAGGACCGATTCCTTTAATCAATCCAGATGCAAGATATTTTTCAATACCACTCGCGGTCTGTGGCAACTGAACGCTACATTTTGTTGCAGCAAACTGTTTTCCAAATTTGGGATTAAACTGCCACGATCCTTCAAGTACAACGCGGGTGCCTTCATGAACATCAGGAAAACACCCCGTAACGGTAACTGTTTCTTTTGCATTAAGCGCAAGAATAAAAACCATGTAACCGTTTTCAGCATTTTTAAATAAACACTTTTGAACAGTACCAACAAGCTCAGTAGCCGACATCACACTTTCCACAATGTCATAAGCGCTTTAAACGAAACAGGAAATAACCGCTCCATTTCACGCGCAATACCGGCCGCAACTTCGCGAGTTTCTTGCTGCGCATCAGGCGCAAGACGCAATTTGCAGACACGCGCAAATGCAGCAAGAGAACCTGACCAAATCCATTCAGTCATCGTACCTTGCGGCAAAACTAATCGCGCTTGTTCAGGCGCAACCCCTCCGGCAATTAATTCATTATACGCAGCAACTGCTTGTGTATTAATCCTATCATAGATTTCATGCGCCGTACTTTGTGCAAGTTGTGGCTCACCATCACTCCCTTGCTTTGCATTAACCGGAGCTCCGCGCCACGCATCAACCGCACACACTTCTGGCTCATATGAAACATAGCGACGAGAAATTTCATTCCAACACAGCCCAACGCTACTTTTTACCAGCTGCCGAGCACATATAATGGATGCCTTAATACGAAACGAAACAAATGCATGACCAAATGGACTCCAATGATTATGCATTGCAAGATACTCAATTAATTTCTGGTCACGCGCAGAAACCATTGTTTCACCTGGCGCAAGAACACTTTGCTTTGCAAAGCTCACACGGGCCGCATTGACTACAGAAAGGTCTGAACCCATAAAATCAACAAGCGTTACAACCGTACTGCTATATTCTGGAGATTTAAATACGTGAGCACCCTCATGGTGTTTTTGTATTTGATTTGTACTCATACAATACTCCTCATGTTTTTATTTTGACTGCTCTTCTTCTACTATCTCTTCATATGCACGTTTTGAAAAACCAAACGCATTTTCGCGCTGAATAACCAAATGTGGATATGGAATACCAATATTATTTTCTTGAAACATCTTCAAAAGCTCAATACGAATTGCCGCTGCAATATCCCACTGTTCACGCACGCGACGTGAACTAATAAATGCACGCACTTTATACTCAAGACCATGGTCACCAAATTCTTCAAGACGAACCATAACCGCAGGAATACGAAGCACTTGCGGGTTACTTGAAACCACCTGCGCGATTAAATCACGGACTTTTTGTGCATCTGCATGGTACGAAACTGTCACCATAAATTCAAATCCGACCGCGTAATATCCCCCACCCCAGTTAATAATCGATTTTGAAACCAGCTCACGGTTTGGAACAATTACTGAATAATTTTGTGCCGTCCGAATAGTGGTGGCACGAAGCGCAATATTTTTTACTGTTCCCCGCAAGTTTCCAGTTTCAATATAATTACCCGGCTCAATTGGACGCTCAATCAAAATCCATAAACCTGAAAAGAAATCGGCGACTAAATCTTTAGCGCCCAGGAAAATGCCCAAAGCCAAACCAAATAAAAGCCAATTCCCCAGCTGGCCGAGCTTAATTGCATGAAGTCCCAAAATCACTGAAAAGAAAATAATGGCATAATGTAGAATCCGTGACGTTGTATTCTGAGCGCCCGCCTCAACGCGGAAAATATCAAACAATTTTGACAGAACAAATTTACTAAATACCGAAGAAATAACAAAACCAGAAACCATAAATAAGCTGATAGTCAGTAATCCGCCAAATCCAATATTAACGCCGGTACCTTCAATAGTTAAAACCCAGTCGTACGTCAGGCCTTTCCATAACTGCGCTAGTGTGTACTGAATACCCCAAATATTGGTAATCGCAAGAAAGGCACAGATAACAGCTATCAAAAATGTTACCAAAATAAACACACCATAATACATTTTTG
>JBIKTS010000010.1:0-13951 GCA_044347985.1 Candidatus Babeliales bacterium | reverse complement strand
CACTCCCCATCATAGTAAAAGGAAAACCAAGCATCGAAGGAGCAATGTGTGAAATATGCATCACAGAAAACAGTACTGCGCATAGTCCAGCAAAAAGATTTCTATTATTTTTCATACCAATCTACCCTGTCGTATCATACAATTGTGGTAAAAAATGCTGCGTTTTTAAATATTTAAAATGATCGTGCTGCACAACTAAATCAATCAGCCATGCATCAAGCTCTGTGCTGCGCGAAATATACTCATCTTTTATCTCAAAGCGCAACACATCTTTCGGTGCACCATTGTGCACTGATTGACCAACATGTTCAAGAACAGTTCCATACCATGAAAATGCCTCAGGAACATAATATCCAAGTAATGCAAAAAACCGCGCCGCGCATAGTTTAAACAAAAAAACTGGAGCTGCTGCAAGCTGCAAAACAAAGAGTAATAATGCAAATAATTCAGCACTCGGTTGCTCCAAGGGAACATAATAAAAATACATATCCAAAAAGTGCTGCCGCCAATAAAATGATTGCGTATCAAGAACATCAGAACGTGCAAGCATCGATTCAAATGAATCAATTCTCCAATATTTTCCGTGCTGCACGAGTACTACTTCTCCCACATCACCAATCACAAGAGGTGCGCGCTCTTTACTGCGACGCATATCATCAATTTCAACTCTTCCATATGTCGCTGTGTATAAAGAATATCGTGATCTGTACCCGTCCATTGAACGTAACACAACCGCTTGAATAATAGTGTGCATTCGAGTACCTTTTCGCATAATTATAGAACGTATCATACCATAGGAATTTTTATGAACATACATTTTAAATACTGGATACTTATCAATGTATGTTTGTGCGGCATCCTACCTGCTCACGAATACACAGGAAAACAAAAAGCAATTTTATTACTCAACGCAACACAAAACACTCCCTGGCTGAGTACTGCAGTTAACCCAGATATTGATCCTTTATTTGTACTGCAACCATCACTCCTCAGTCATCCCGGACTTCCTGGATTTGCAACCGCATTCATCAGTAGAAATCCCCGAGTTGCAGAGCTTTCACGTTTAATAAACCAAGAGCTTTTTGAAGATACCTCGCTGGCACCATTTCTTCCGCACACTCGTCAAGCAACTATTCAAGAACATATATGTGGCATACAGCTTGGTCAGCTCTGGCACCAAGAAAACTTTGATATCGGCTGGAATTGGTGGATAGGCGCCCGTGAGCGAAATTGGTGGCTTTCGCAGCAAGATCGCGAAAATTGCAATAGAGAAATCCAAAACTACACTGCCAGTATGACCAAAGAAGTATTGCAAGATCGATACGCAGCTCCAGAAGTAAATCACCGATTAACTTACTGGCACGCCACCGGAACAACAGTAGGGATTGGAGATGTACACCTCTATATTCGCTATCGCCTTCCCCTGACCAACGCCCTGTCATGCTCAGCCGGTTTTTATACAACTATTCCGATTGGCACGCGAGCCACACGTACAACGCCACAAGAAACAGAAGATCTTCCCCCACTTAATAATGATGAACTTGCAACCCGCCTCATTAATAGAGCACGTGATTGCATGCTCTGCGCTCCACTTGGCAGCAATGGTCACGCGGGACTTGGTTTTCAATGTACTGGGCAACTACAACTTACAAAAACATGGTCTTTGCGTGGACAATTCACCCAAATATACTACCGAAGCGGCATAGAAAGTCGCTTCTCTTTGCAGCCAAAAACAGCGCTCTCAAAACTTGAAGAAGGCATGCCCGGCAACATGGAAGGTATCAGTTCTGACGCCGATATCATTACGCATCTCAAACAGAAGCTCTATCCGTGCGAAATTAAAGTTGAGGTACAACCAGGCATGACACAAACCGCATCAGCAGGAATCCATTACGAAGCATCACGTATATACGGAATGGCAGGATACCTCATGGACCACATGCAACATGAATATAGCGAGACAGCGCCCCTTGCAACACTCACCCGAACCAGCAGAAAAACGCAACGCATCGCTGCTACACTTGGCATCAAACAGCGTTATTATTGGGGAGAATGCTCATGGTATACAACCGGCACATATGCACTCAAAGGCTCAGCACAGGATGCGTGGAATTGTGGTGTCGGCGTGACCGTGCAAGGATAAAACACCTGTTGTCTTCACGAGCGCACGCGAAGTGATCCAGCCTTACAAGAAAAAAATATTATACATGACCTTCTGAAGCACCGTCACCGAGTTGGCTGCGACGTTGAGCAGCTTCTGCAGCTCGCTGTGCTTGCTCTGATGGTTGCCTTACTTGAGCTATAGGGGGCACAGAATTTGGAGATGAACCAAAAAGGCGTCGCCACAAAGGTACGTGCTGAGATTGTGGTGTGGCTTGACCTGATCGTGGCACACAATTTTGATTCCAACCACCAGATTGCATGCGCCTACTGCTATTCTGTGTATATTTTTGCAATCTACACTCACTACAATACGTAATACCCTCATCGCTAGTCACCTCAGTATGAGGTATCACATCCTCTCGGCCGCCAAGCCTACCGCTACCTCCTGCAAATCTTTGTGAAGCATCTGGAGTTGCCACTCGAATACTTCCTCGATGCACAACGCCCCCATGAGTTTCTGACGCATTACGTACTGCTACTGGCTCATTTACACCATGCGCAAATACTAACAAGCCATCTACCGGAGCAGCCTCCCTCGCCTTTCGCGCATGCCACCAATCAAACACTGCGCTGACAGTCAGAGAACCGCCTGCAAGACTTGCAATTGCCGCAAGCACTTGCAGGGCAATATGCCCACCATACTGAAAACGTAATTTGCGGAGGGTTCGTTTGAGTAATTTGTTATTCCCGCGACCCAATCGTGATTTCACTTTACGAATTTGGTCACTAATTTCCCCCGGTCTGCCGCCATACGAAGACTGCAAAATGAGACCAAGAGTCAGTAGTGGAATACCAAGCGCCGCTTTTTTAGCATGCCCTGGTGTACTTTTATATGCATCAGCAATCCGCTGCCCTATTGGTTTAGAAGCAGAAAATAACACCCCCTGCACACAAGTAAAAAAGGCTATCGCCGCAAAAAATTGAGGTATAACTTTCATATCAAACCTATAACATACTTATGAATAAAAACGTATATCACCTATCAGAGTATCAAAAAACAGAGATAACTCGCAAGGCTCCAGCCCTAAATCATGAGTGTGATGCTTTAATGACTCTGTTCTTATTTTGCTCATAAAATGAGATCTCATAAGAGTTATTTTAGATATTAAAACTACTCTTATGGAAAATTGACGTCCGCGACGTCAATTTTCCATAAGCACACACTATTTGCACAACTCTGACTAACGGCAGAATCAATAACCACCCGTCATTGCGCGCCACATCGTGGCAAAGCAATCCAAAAACAGAGTAAATACTACGTATTAAACATAAAGACCAAAAGATTTTAACCTGCCAGCAACTCTTGCTCCTACTCTTCTCCCGGTATTCTCAACAGCAGTCACTGTTCTTTTAAGACGCCCTGGCTCAGGCACCATACCCAAGCCAACTCGAGCAAGTCCAAACCCAACCGTTGTTACTGTCGACAATGCAACTACAGTAGCAGCAAAGTCACGCAGCGATTTGTAACGCTTTAACGCTTTTTTAAGCCGTGAAGTTTTTTTCGGAGCCAGTGCCTGCACAGCATCACTTGGCACCACTACACTACTGTGCAATTTTTTTGTTATATGTTTGATTTTCTTTTTTGCATGGACCAAAACCGCAATAGCAGCCACCAAAGTTACCCCCGAGATACCAGCACCAAGAGTTGCTTTTTTCTTATAGTAACGAGGTTTTTTTTTAATGTTTGAGGTAATACTAGAGACATGCTTCTGCACCCAATTCTTTTTTGCACTCACCTGACCAGTAAATCCAGCAATCAATATTCCCAGAAGCATCAACAGACTTTTAGAGAAGATTTTCATAGAGTTCCTTTCTTTGTATACCACTATACTACCGGAATACATGAGGCAAATACAAGCTATAATCCTGAGTTTTTTATAAAAAAACTCAAAGACTCTCTGCATACGCTGTTACATTGGCTTATTAGCTAAACCTCTTTTGCAAAAAAAGGCGCTCGAATTTCTCCGAGCGCCTTACAGGTATCAAAAGAGAGTGTCGCTTATTACATCGTTGCTAAAAGCAGCGCAATAATTGACATCAATTTAATCAAAATATTAAGCGATGGGCCTGATGTATCTTTGAATGGGTCCCCAACAGTATCGCCAACAACCGCTGACTTATGCGCTTCAGAACCTTTACCACCAAAGTTACCTGCCTCAATATATTTCTTTGCATTATCCCATGCGCCACCACCATTAGCCATAGAAAGAGCAAGGAGAATGCCAGACAATGTTGCCCCAGCCAAAAAGCCACCCAGTGCCGCTTTGCCTTGTGCGCCAAAAATGATGCGCACTGCTACTGGTGAGAAAATAGTAATCATTGCCGGCAAGAACATTTCTCGCAAAGCTGCCGTAGTACTAATTTCAATACAACGCTCATAGTCAGGCTCTGCAGTTCCTTGCATCAAACCAGGAATGGTTTTGAATTGACGACGAACTTCTTCCACCATCTTCCATGCTGCTGAACCAACTGAACGCATAGTCAGCGCTGAAATAAGATATGGCATAACACCGCCAATAAACAAGCCTGAGATAATAACTGGATTTAATAAATCAAGATACTTAACGCCCGCTTGTGAGCAGTACGCCGCAAACATCGCCAGCGATGCAAGCGCAGCAGATCCAATAGCAAATCCTTTTCCGAGAGCAGCTGTTGTGTTACCAAGCGCATCAAGGCGGTCGGTAATTTCACGTACTCCATGGCCAAGACCAGCCATTTCAGAAATACCACCCGCGTTATCAGCGATAGGGCCGTATGCATCAACCGACATGGTAATTCCTACTGTTGCAAGCATAGAAACCGCCGCAATAGAAACCCCGTACAATCCACCACCGTACTCAAATGAGAGATAAATAACACCCGCAAGTGAGATAACAGGAAGAACAATAGATTCATATCCAAGGGCAAGACCGTAAATCAAATTGGTTGCAACGCCAGATTGTGATGCTTCTGCAAGTTCACGAACCGGCTTACCACTGGTGTAATAGTCAGTAAGCATACCAATAACTACGCCCGAAAGACCACCAAGAAGCACAGAATAAAACAGCGCAACATCAATACCCATGTATGAAATATATCCATACGAGCCAGCAATAAACAGTGCTATTGCAACATATGTCGCGTTATGCAGCATTGCTGCCAATTTAGTACGAATTACAAATACGGAAAGCAACCCAACAATAGAACCAAGAAGTCCAATAGCAGATAATACAATCGGCAAACTGATATATAAAACTGCGCCCGCGTGGCCTTCTATAGCCAAAACCATAGATGCTATACAGGATCCAACATATGACTCAAAAATATCTGCGCCCATCCCTGCAGTATCACCCACACAGTCACCCACGTTGTCAGCAATTACCGCTGGATTTCTTGGATCATCTTCAGGAATACCCATTTCTACTTTACCCACAAGGTCTGCACCCACGTCTGCCGCTTTGGTAAAAATACCGCCGCCCACACGAGCAAATAACGCAATAGAACTTGCGCCAAGACCATAACAGGTAATAAATTGAATAAAGCTTGCTGCAGCACCTTCAACAAAGAGGTAAAACAAGCCGCCAAGCCCCACAAGACCTAAGCTGGCAACCACAAATCCCATAACTGAACCACCAAACAATGCGGTAATAAACGCAGCATATTCGCCATCATCTTTTGCCGCCATGGTTGTTCGCTCATTTGCAATAGTTGCTGCACGCATACCGATAAAGCCTGCAAGCATTGAAGACAATGCCCCCACAACGTATGATAGCGCTGCAACAACATTCAATACATACAACAGCAGGGCAAACGCGAAGAGCACCACTACTGCCAGAATTGAATATTCTTTACGCAAAAAAGTCATTGCTCCGTTACGAATAAGCCGCCCAATATGAGCAACTTTTTTATCAGTAACTGCTCGTCGGGCAATAATGCCAAACAAAGCAAGGGTCGTTATCATACCCAGCGCAGATACCGCGCCAAACATGATGAGGTAGCTTAAAATCTCCATTCAATCCTCCTAAAAGTGATCATAGTAGTACAGTAATTCATAGTCTCTGCAACGCGTAGTCTTTGCTTGCTAAGCAAGATAGACAATGCCTCACTGATTTTTCATACGAAAGCGATAATTTTAAAGAAGTAGCCATTTTTGTAAAGCAAAAGCTGCTCAATCACCCTATATGCACATAAAAAGAAACGTGACTACAGTTGACCGACCGTAACAAACGACCAACGCGCTGGATTAAAATACCGATTAATAACAGAGGCCATCTGCTCACTAGTAACCTGATCAATAAGCGTAGCACGTTGCTCATAATAATTGGCAGGAAGGTTCAACGTGATTAAATCGGCAGCGTAATTAACCAGTGTGGTGGCAGTCCGAATATACGTTCCTCTGCGCAGCGTATAATGCTTCTTTAATGATGCAAGCTCTTCTTGACTCACCCCATCCCTATATAGATTTTGAATAATTTTTTGTAACTCGCAAGCAATACTAGAAGCAGTTGCTGGGCTCACTGTCGCGCACAGCATAATCGCACCCGGTCTGATATACCCCGTCCGAATCTCTGCGTCTGCAGAATAAAAAGCTCCCGTATACTGACGAACATCCCATAATTTCAAAAACAAATACTGACGCAAGAGGAGCAACGCTGGAGTGTCATATTCATCATCATAACAGGTGGATGCAAATGCACATACAAGCGTACGCTCATGTGCAACATCTATATGGCCCGATACAGAATGTTCTACAGGTAAAGGCTGTACCCCTGAATACTCACTTAGGGCATCTGCCACCAAACTTCCGAAATGTTTTTCCACTAATTCAAGCGCTTCCTGCGCGGAGCAATCAGCCGCCATCAGTGCAACCAAGTTCCGCGGGTCCTTCATCTCTTCTATAATGGCACGAATATCGTCCATTGTTACTCCATGCAGGTGAGCGACTTCTGTCTCAACAGAAAAAACATCAGGGTACTGATACAACCATGTTCGACCGATATACTCATGTAAACGATAGAATAAATTATTTTGAGCCAAGCTAAGAACTTCCATAAAATCAGTTTTATTTCTCTCCAATATTTCTTGTGGAAGCAAAGGCTTATCAAGCGATAATCGAAGTAATCGCAACCCTTCATCAAAATTAGTATGTAATGACTTGCATCCTAATGCATCTGATGATGCAAAAAGATCAATGCCTTTACTCATGCAGTAATCACTAAATTCATGTTTTGAATACTCAGCATTACCTTGCAGCAACAAACTTGGCCACCATTGTATCGCAAACGCTTTACCTGCAATCCGCTTTGCATATTCCCAGTGCTGACCATTTTTATGAAGCAACATAAAGTATGAGCGGCAACTTACATTCGTGCGAGCAAAATACAGCTTAATTCCATTAGATGTCATAAGCTCCTCATGTTCTATCGCCGGCTCTACATCAAATGGCTGCGGCTCTGGAATAACAGCAGAATCGTGCACAAGTACGTCAGGCTGCACACGCGCACGACTCTGCATCAGTTCTTCTTCATGTGCACGAACTTTTTGCTGAAGCCCAAGCCAATGAGGTTGCTCGGCTTCGGGAAGCGGCACAACTACTTGAGTATGCATAACAGCAGGACGCAAATAAAGTCGCGCAGCATCAGCAATCATTTCAGTCGTCATGTCACGCTGGCTGGCAAGGAATTTCAATTCAGCAACCCGCACATCTTCAAATCTGACCAGCCCACAAACATTACGTAAAAACGCAGATGGATCTTCAAGCATGCAAATTAAATCGTTAATGCATCCCAGCAGAACCTCGTCTCGCTCATCATCGGTAACACCACGTTCGATCAATAACGCAATCTCATCTTGTAGTAGCTGATCAAATGAGCACCCATAAAATGCTTCTTTAGGACTGACAAAAACCTTAAAACAACCTCCATGATCCAAACTCATATTGGACGCATGCGCATCAAAACACATGCCTTGCTGATCAACCCACTTACGGTGCAATCTTTTTGATAAAATAGCAGCACAATATGCCAATGCTATCGACTCAGGCGACGTCGCATCAGGAACGCCTTGCCACCGATATGAATAGGAGCGAGATTTTCCCGTGTGATAAACAGTCTTAGAAGCAGCCCCCAGTCCACTATAAAATGGTGCATGCTGGGTGCTGCGCTTTACTGTAGATGAGGCAGGTGCCTGAAAAGAAACAAATGCTTGCGCAGCATAGTCAAAAACCTCTTGTGGATTAACGTTGCCACATACCAATAATACAACATTGTTAGGGATATAGTGTTCTTTGTAAAAATCCATAACATCTTGCGATGTGTAAGAAAGGACATCTTCCTTGTATCCTATAAGATGATGGCTATACGGATGATTATGAGGATAAAAATCGCCAATACTAAACATATTCTCATCATCAAAACGCATCTTAATTTCTTGCAAAATAGCATTCAGTTCAGAATTTAGTGCCTGGTCTGTAACATGTAAATTCTGAAGCAGATCTGCCACAAGATTGCCAAAAACTTTCCAGTTTTGAGAGTCAGTTTTAAAGTAATAACAGGTATGATCGTATGAGGTATATGCATTATAGTCTGCCCGCGATAGCCCATATGCAAGTGCAAGCCGCTCAATATACCCTTCTCCAAACGTACGCGTCCCCTTAAACATCATATGTTCAAGAATATGTGCTAGCCCAAACTTCTGCTCATCTTTTGAACCAACATCAATCCAGGCGCCAACAGTAACTTCATTAGTATTATCAGCAGTATAACACACAATGCGCATGCCATTTGCCAAGCTGCTCGTATGCAATCGACTTTCTAATTTACGAGAAAGCATTTCATGAATTTGATTATTTGACTGATTAGGCTGCACGATACACGCGTGACCCAAAAGACTCAGTACACAAAGAACAAGGCGGCTGATTTTTTGCATAAGAAAACTCCTACACGCAAGAAAGGGAAATCAAAAGTCTAGCAGCAGTTGACCAAATTGCAACTCAAACAAATTAACCAAACAATTGATATTATTACTCAACCCACTCCACACTCAAAGGTATTAAGACTCAAACTATCAGCGACAGGAACTTTTATGTTTACTATGCCTTTTTTAACTATCAGCCCAACAGCCCTCATCGTAAGTATTGCAGCACACATGCTCATCGGCATGCTTTGGTATTCACCATTACTGTTTGGCAACGCATGGCTGGCATTAAATAAATTTAAACCTGGCTCTCTTGTCATGCACAGCGGGCACATTATAGGATCAATACTGACCGCCGCAACCGTCGCCATAACGCTGTCTCACATTTTTAAAATGCTCGCTATTACTAGCTGTATGGCAAGCATACAATATAGCTTACTCCTTTGGCTTGGACTCGTTACAACCGTGCAATTTGGAGCTGTATTATGGTCACGTCAGCCAATTGGGCTATTTATGATTATCACCGGATATTGGGCAACTATTATCGCCATCACTGGTTGCATAGTCACAAAGTTGTAAGAATACTGCAAATGACCTCAGGACGAGTGGTATAAAATAAAACCTGAGCTGAATGCCTATATACAAATCGTCGGTTTAAAAAACAAGACGACGCCTCAACTTTTTGCGAGTAGGGCATAGCAAGTGTAATAACTTCATGAGGCAATCTCTCCTCAATTTTTGCCTTGGATAAATCAATCGGCACAAACAAACTCGAGCCCACTTCCCATAAAAAATAATTGGTTTCCAGGGTCAAACTTACAAAAAAGCGCCCGGCACTTATAAAATAACCAACCCCTTTTACAAGATCAGGGCGCGTAATAATAATGTTTTTAAGCGATCCAAGCTGATCACTTCGTATAAAATCCTGAATAACCAATGGAACCCTATTCTCAAAAGTCCCTACAGTAGAAAATGATGCTATATTTCGAGTAAGCTCACCACCATCCACTGTTTTCCATGCAGTAAAAAATGGAAGAGTATTAATGTCGTCACAAACAACCCCTAACTTGTCCATACAAAGCACAAGCGGTTCCCAATTCGGCGTTAAAAAACGAGAAGGATCACGTCTCTCAATTTCTAGCTTAGGAGATGGATGCACAGATGGCTGCAATGAGCTACTTGATTGCGCACTACTGACTGCAGGAGTAGGAGAAACAGAAGAATCAGGAGTTGTAAACACAGGTGCCGTATGGTTAGGCAAAACAATTTTTGAATCAACTTTTGCTTTATTTTTTAAACGTTTAAGAAATAAAGCAAAAGCAATCAAAGCTGCCCCGCCCACAACAGAAGCACCTACTATTAATGCTTTTTTCCAGGCCGACACCTTCCTTGCCACAAACCCTTCTTGTGACTCACACCACTGTATAATACGTGCAAGCAAAGGATCCTGCGAATACTTTTGCACAAATAAAACACTCTCTCGCAACTGATATACTTTATTGAGAATATCTTTTTTAGGTACCTGCGCCTGTTTCATTACCTGAATAGAAACAAATAAATCAAAAAGTGATTCAAATTCAGGCTTTTTTAAAACAGCAAAGGTTAGATCATCATCAGAAATATTGAAGTTCTTATGTGCCAGCTGAAGCGGCAATCTCTCAGAGCCTTCCTTGGTATTAACTTCAAGTGATACATTGGTGCTCGCTCCCGCAATTAAACTAACGCAGAGACTTAACCCAACAGATAAGTAGATAGATATATAGTTCATAGTCCCCAACCAACTGAATTGTTTAATAAAAAGCATATAAAGATTACAACTTTGGGAGACTTTCTTATAAGACTTTATATAAAATGTTTGCTAAACGCACTACTGATCAATTTTTGCTTGTAGTCGCCGCAGCGTTTCCTTGACTGAACGGGAAAACACATACGTTATACCCATATGCAGATCATTTTGAAAAAGCTGCCTGTATACACCGGCATACTCACGGGCCATAACAATGACCGAGGCCCCTTTTTCTACTGCTTGGCGAATTAATGTTTCTGCCTGAATATGCTCATGAGATCCCAAAACAAAAACCAGCGGCTGCTTATCATCCGCACTTAAGCGGCTATCGGAAAAATAATATGCGGAAGAAGTCATGGTAAAACCTTTATTTTTATGATTCACACTGTAACAATGTAGCATCTTTAAAAATAGACGTACAGATTAAAAAATGAGCCACCCAACTCCAAGCATGACAATCACAAACATGCAACGAAAAAAACAGAATCCCATTCCATTTGAAACTGCTCCAAAACAATACAAATCGAGGAAGAACTTTATTTATATGCAAAAGCATCTCTCAAAAAGAGAGTTGCTCACATTTTTGTGTATAACTTTGAAGAGTAAACAACCCATGACATCAATTAAGTAAAAAACATGAGTCCAAAAGCGATAAATAATTTTATTTGCGTCAAGACAAAAAGTGCATACCCTGCATCTTTGATTACAATTAGAAGCTATCACAAAAATCATCCCCTTCGCATCTGCAGGTGGACGGCTTTACTTTTTTATATAAAAATAAGTACAATTCTCGCTCGCATAGCATATTTCAAAGCACAAGGAAAAAGTATGGAACAGCATAATACGCCTGAAGCACAAAAAAACCCTGAATCGACAACTCCACAAGCATACACCGTCACTATCCACCCAATTACGCGCATCGAACATCGCCAAGGACTCCAAGAAGCAATAAATCGCATTTCTGAAACTGACGCAATGCTCTCATATTTTTATGACAGCATTCTTCACGGATACACTGAAGCAATCCAATTGCTGCAAAAATTACAACAAGCGCGAGTAATTGGTGAAGAGCAGGGACGTGAGCATACAGACAAAAGCGTCAGTACCTATTTAGCACTACTCACCGAAATCAAGCGTGAAATAAACGGTGAAAAAAATATTTTACAAGAACTTCTTGCTGCGCAAGAAACAAAATCAATTCAAATTTTTGAACAAAGTCCCGAGTCATTTGATGACTTTATCTCACAAAAAATACGAAGTGCTAAAACGCAACCTAAGAAAATTGAAAGTTCTTTACGTGTCAGTTTTTCACGATATGAGCATTGGATAAAAGCGACAATAGCTCGCATGAAAGCTATTCAAAAAGAAGTTGGGATGAACTAAGGTTTAGTCTCTTTCTGAGAAGATAAGTTTTCAGAAATATATGCAATTCTATCATCTAAAGATGATTCTAAGTTAAGCAGGCTTGTTGTTCTTTCTGAAACAGCTGGCCTGCTTACTTCTTTTATAGCCCGACGCCCTAATTCATTTTTTAAAAAACAAATAATATACGGATGAACAGTTTCTGTTAATGCATCAATTTTACCTGCTATATATGCATAGTGGGATTTATACTGATACTGCATTTTTTGCCGATAAGCTTCTTCTTGTGTTTCTAGAGCGCGAACCATATCAAGATACGCATCGGGATCTCCGCCAAAACCTTTCAATGCAAGCAGGTCAGCTTCATGTTGGTACTTCCTGCTTAAATATGCCCCAATAAACTCTGCCGCAACCTTACTGCCCACTACTAATAAGGTACTGCCGGCATACCACCACCA
Organism: Candidatus Babeliales bacterium; assembly: GCA_044347985.1. Taxonomy (GTDB): domain Bacteria; phylum Babelota; class Babeliae; order Babelales; family JAUPTZ01; genus JAUPTZ01. The sequence continues at coordinate 1,288 of JBIKTS010000010.1, read as the reverse complement.
ATTATCTTTTACAAAGGTGACAAACGGACTGAGAAAATCTTTGCATTTCTTTTTTAATTGCTCTGATGACTTAATAGTTTTGTATGCATGCAAAACAAAAACACTTGCTATAATAGTCAGTACCGCGCCAAACCATATTTTTTTAGCAAGCTTAGGCGTATGACAATGTCGCTGAGCAATACGTGCAAGCTCATGCGCAACAAGCACCCGGCACTCTTCAGCATTACGTCGTTTCAAAAAAACACGATTGCACACTAGCCCATAAAAATCTCCACCTAAACGAACAGCTCGAATAGTTTTAATATGATGATTTTTACCCACCACAAATACTAGCGGAGTTTCAATTTTCATACGTTGAGCCATAACTCTAATATCAACATATGTACTTGCGGCATATTCAGGAGCAACATAGTGCACAGAAGAAGGAAGACCTAAGCTATGGATAAGCTTTGCTACACGCTCTTTCCATGCAACAGCAGAATGAATCTCATTGCGCGCAAGCGAAAGTGCAATAAAAAACGGACGCAACTCAATCGGCGTTTCTTGTTGTTCATACAAAAAATTCGGATTATTATACAATTCCAAAATTTCTTTATACGGCTGCAATAAGCCAAATGCTAAACACATTTGGCTTACGCAAACAAAAAAACCAAATACAGCTGCAATAAAATATTTTTTATGCACAGAGATATACATACTTAACCGATCACAAAATTAATAATCTTGCCGGGCACTACAATACTCTTTTGCACAGGATTTACAAGCCACTGCGCAACCGCAGCCTGGGCTTGCGCAACCAATTCATCACGTTCAATATCTTTTGAAACAAGCAAAGAAGCGCGCAATCGACCATTCACTTGCACAACAATAGTCATTGTATCATCATGCAAATATTTTTGATCAACAATCGGCCAACGACATTGCGCCAATGTTTTACCAAGCAATGTCTCTAAAAGTTCTGCTGCAACATGCGGCACCATAATAGAAATCACTGAAAGCAATTGAAACAATATTACATCATCAAGCTGCAGCTTATTTTTCGTCAGTACATTCATATACTCCATCAACGAAGCGACTGCTGTGTTAACTTTGTATGCTTCAATGCGCTGAGTGTATGCTGCTAAAAATCTATGGAATGCTTTGTATGATTCTTCCGATGCTTTCTCAACGCGATTAGTTGGTGTATGGAGAAAATGCCAGAGACGACCAATAAATCCATGCACTCCTTTTATAGACTCCATTTGCCATTCGGTATCAAGCTCTGGTGGCCCCATAAATAACATATACA
>JBIKTS010000038.1:0-7849 GCA_044347985.1 Candidatus Babeliales bacterium | reverse complement strand
TGCTCCCATTTCTTTCTTCTCCGCTTTAGTAGCACGGTTGCGACTGGTCATCCACTCGGTTACTTGTAAAAAAGCTGCTGCCAGTGAAGGCTCCTGTTGCTCCAAGAGCACATATACTGACTCGTGCTTTTTGCCAAAATCTTTTTGCATTAAATACGCAGCCGGTTGTTTTTTAGCAGCTTGCGCTGTTTCACCGACAAACAGACAACCGGCGAACATCACCAGCATACAAAATCTCTTAAGGTACATACGATTACCTTATTTTTTAGTTAACAATATAAAAAAGTATTATCAAAAGTGTAGCAAAATTATTTATAAAAAAGAGGATTTATCAATTTAAAAAGGTTTTTACCGCAATTAATCAGCACTATCCTAGACTGCTCGCCGCCGCACCTGCACCGCCAGCAGAACTGGTTGCCGTCTCACGCGCACTCGCTTGCGCAACCGCCTCTCGATAAAGCCTTTTAATTTCTTCGTTACCAAACACTACATGCAACTGCTTAACATCGCCTGCAGATAATACGTCCTCTTTAAAATCTTCCAAACTATAATTGCTAGCATTAGCCCCCTCATATACCTGTATGTCAGATTTAGCATTGTCCAGAACCACCAATGTATATCGCTTACCTTTAATAAATAGATTGCGCAAAATCTGTATGCGCTCAACTAAATCTGATTTCTTTAAGAGAAAAGAATAAAGTGATCCCGTTAAGCGACTAAAACAAGGAAGAAATTGCAAATCACTGAAGTTTGCTTTTGTTAGCTGGCCACTTGTACCATCCAATAATTTTACCCACCCTATCGTCGCAGAATCGTCTGCGAAAGAACCAACCACAGAAACAGCGCTCGTGTCTGCCGCTCCTGCCCCACCGCTCACAGCCGGCACACCTGCAGACCCAGCCGTCGCTACATCACGCGCACGCGCTTCCGCGATTGCATCTCGATAAAGTTTATTAATCTCATCATTACCAAATTCTGCGTCAAATTGAGTAAGCTTTGCTGCAGAAAGCGTATCGTCAATAAATTTTGCAAAAGGGCCCTCTGCTGACGCATCTAATGGTTGACCATGTTTATATACATGTATATCTGATGGATTTCTCGTCAATGTAAATAGTGTATAAAAGGTATTCCTGTCAAATATTATTCGAACAGCAAGCATGTCCGCTATTAAACTTGGCGACAGCTTTAATAATTTTTTTTTAAGAACTTTATGTGAATTAGGACCGAAACGCACAGATGGATCAGGAGGAAGCTCGGTTTTCTCGTTAAAATTTGCCGGGCTAAGCATCAGAGTTTCTTGGGAGCGGATTTCCCGTATCGCAAGACGTCTCTCGCCAGCAACTGCACGAGCACCACCACCAGAACCGGTCGCCGCACCTGCACCACCTGCCACAGTTGGAGACACCATATGGATAGAAGATGACCGACCACCAGGCAATGCAACAGGCCTATCGCTACCAGTACCAGCTGCCGCAGAACTCACCGCAGGATGCGGAGCTCGCAGCCCAAAGGATCCAACGCCTAACGACAGCGATTCAGCCAAACCATTTCGAATTTCTGTAAAAACATTAGTTCCATACTTTTTCTTGATACAGAGCGCACCCACTGCAATAAGCCCCAAATACGATCCAATAGCAACCCCTGCTATCTTGCCCCCACTCCATTTACCGGTCGCGCGATGAATAAAAGAACGTACTGTTTTTTTGTCATTTTTTCTCAAAGACGATTTGTTTACCTGGGAAAGAAATGCTCCCATTTCTTTCTTCTCCGCTTTAGTAGCACGGTTGCGACTGGTCATCCACTCGGTTACTTGTAAAAAAGCTGCTGCCAGTGAAGGCTCCTGTTGCTCCAAGAGCACATATACCGCCTCATGCTTTTTGCCAAAATCTTTTTGTGCTAAATACGCAGCCGGTTGTTTTTTAGCAGCTTGCACCGTTTCACCGACAAACAGACAGCCGGCGAGCATCACCAGCATACAAAATCTCTTAAGATACATACGATTACCTTATTTTTTAGTTAACAATATAAAAAGTATTATCAAAAGTGTAACAAAATTATGTATAAAAAAAGAGGATTTATCAATTTAAAAAGGTTTTTACCCCAATCCACCAGCACTAACATGCGATCTTGAAAACTTCTTGTTTTTTAAAAATGAATCGGCCACACTATCTCCCTCATTTCATATACTCGCAAGGATACTTCCATGAATACATCGCCTCAAATGTCTCTTATCGGCGCAATTTTAATGAATATTAACCTCATGGTAGGCGCGTCAGCATTTATGGCACCAGGCTTTATGACGCAATACGCCGGAACTGCAAGTTTTTATGGTTGGCTGTTTGCCGGCGCGCTCTTTTTCCCGGTTGTGTGGTGTATTGCACAAATCACAGAATATTTTCCCGGACAAGGCAGTTTTTATTCATACAGCAGCAACACCATCTCGCGCACTGCAGGATTTTTAAGTGGATGGATATATTTTCTGGGTTATGTCAGCATCGGCTCACTCCAGCTCATGAGCCTGACAACTATTGTAACTCAAGCGTGCTCAATCCCTCTGATTCAAGCGTTTCCGATTGCCGCAGGCATAACGCTTGTCATCATCTTGGGAGTGCTCAGTCTGCGATCCATTGGGCTGATTGATCACATTCAAAGTATGGCAACATTGTACAAATTAACACCACTACTCATTGGCATCATCAGCCTTGCATTTTACTTCTCACCATCCGCAACTCCCTCAATTTTTTCAGCATCACCCCTTGTACTCATTCCAACCATTCCTATGGCAATTTTTGGTTTTTGGGGATTTGAAGGAATCTGCAGCATTAGCCACCTCATTAAAGACAGCAAAAAAAATACTCGCCGTGCAATCTTCATCGGCTTTATCTGCACGATACTTATTTACACATTATTCCACCTGAGCCTGCTGGCAATCATGGGCGCAGAAGGACTCAAAACTCACGGAGCTATTAATTTTGTGCAATACCTCAATATTTCATCTCCACTTATAGTAAAGCTCCTGAGTGCAGTTACCATGAGCGCTATTATTGTTGCACACATTAATGCCATTTTTGGTGGTATCGTTGCAAACAGCGCTATGCTGTGCACCATGGCAGAAGATAAACTACTGTTTGCTGCGCCCTTTTTTGCGAGCCGCCTTGGCTCAACTGGCCGGCCACTCGGAGCAATTATTGCTCATTGCGCAGGGATTATTTTCTGCATTACTTGTGTTGCAAGCAGCAATGTGCTGAATGCTATGGCAAATTTAGGAATTTTAATTTCATTTATTTTCACCATTGCGGCGCTGATCATTAAAACAAATCGCGAGCCACTCTCATACACCAAAAAAACAACCAGCTTAATTGTATCAGTTCTTGGCCTTGCTTCATGCTGCATTCTCAGCTACTACAGTTGGCAAATTATTGGTGCTGATCACGGCGCGCGCATTATTGCAGCAGTACCATTGCTTGGCGCACTCATTATTGGATATGGTATGTATATAATAACCAGTCCTCAAGCAAAATAATTTTATGAAACGCCAAAACAAATTAGTGACATATACACTACTCTCGTTAATACCATTCCTGTCTTTTCAAATACAACCAATAAGCTCGCCAGCAGCGCCAACCAATACCAACCCACGAAAATGGTTCAAAAAACCGCAATACTATGGCGCACTTGGTTTACTCCTCGCAAGTGGTGTTAACATTGCACATCTTCTGAGCTCTGCCAAAGGGCGCCGATCAGTCAAAGCACTCTTTCAAAAAGAAAATGGTCGATGGAAAGGCTTCAAGAAAAAAGCAGCGCAATTAGCGCTTCTCAGACTGGGCCTCAGTACTGCAGCGGCAGCGGGAGGCTTCATCCTCGGTGGGTATACATACGCATCAGGCAAAAAAACTGATAGGCCTCAGTCTCAAACAAATCGCTCAGCTCAAAAAAGCTCCGCGGTCACTAACCCTGCTCCTGTCATTGGACCGATACAGCTCATACATGTTACACCAGTAATAGTGCATGCTGCAGCAGAAGATCATACCAGCATAGCAACAAGCCTCCAACAGCTGACGGAAGCTCCGCCACCACCACCATCAAGGCAAAATTCAACAGAGATTGGGGTCGCCACACAGGCAATACAAAGAGCTGCCAGCATCTTGACGCTGAGCCACCAGCTATTACAAGTAACGCCAATAGCCGAATGGGAACAAAAACAATCTCTCATATCGACCAGCATCCGACAAAGCACGGATATTAATCTTTGGAATCTAATATGCACAAATCCTGATCAAACTCTGCAGGCCTACATACACAACATGCAACTTTTGCATGCTATTGCCAAACTATTACAACAAAGATCTTTGACTCTCTTTTTACCGCAACTGAACACCATGCAATCTACAATTACACGAATTCGTGCCTATTATAATGGCTCTTATTCTTGCGAGAATGCGCAAAAACTTCTTAGCGAAATAAAAAGAATTACACCACTTTATCCTCTCTTTGCTGACACAAAAATTGAGGGAACAAAGCGGCTTACAGACTTACTTTCTGAAATGCTTAATTGGATCAATCAAACTTTACAAGCAGATGACGCTACACATAGAGAACTGCTTAGCACAGTTGCCAGCGCACTGAATGCACTTACTCCACTCAATCTTACGCAAGCCACTAATCACGTTTAGCGCGGAGAACTTTTTTATCAACTTTACCGGTTGCCGTCATCGGCAAATCAGGCAAACAGGTTACAACACGGGGAACCTTGTACGCAGCAAGGTTCTCTCGACAGAATGCAGTTACTTCAGCAGGAATAACTTTTGTACCTTCTCGCAGCGCCACATACGCCACAGGAACTTCACCGCCATCCTCTTCTTTACCAACCACTGCCGCTTTATAAATAGCAGGATGGCGCAGCAAAACGTTTTCAACCTCTTGCGGATAAATGTTAAATCCTTTGTTAATAATAAGATCTTTACTGCGCCCCACAATTGAAATACAGCCTTCTGCATCAATTGTTGCAAGATCACCGGTATTAAGCCAGCCATTATGGAGTACTTGCGCCGTCATAGTCGGCTCATTGTAATACCCCTGCATAATATTCTCACCAGATGCCCACAGAGTACCCACGGTGCCTGTCGGCAATGGATTACCTGCATCATCACGAACTTGACACGTAACGCCCACTACCGGACGTCCTACCATATTTGTAGGATAGTCCTCTCCTTCACCATCAACCGCAATCACCGGGCTCGCTTCGGTTAAACCGTAACCACTACAAATTTTGCGCCCATACAATAATGAAAAAGCCATGCGAATCTTATCCGGAAGCGCATCCGCGCCAGAGACAAACAAGTTAATAGATTGAATTGGTGCATTGCGCATCATAATGAGCAATCCAAACAGCGCCGGAAAACCAAAAAATATTGTCGGCTTAAGCAAAAGGCCTTGCAGTAAAGCACGCCTATCAATTTTAGACACTACAATGCTTGTTGCGCCAAGCATAATCGGAAGCCATACAGAAGCCATTTGGGAAAACGCATGAAAGAGCGGCAATATGGCAAAAAAACGCTCTCTCGAACCCGAAGTACCGAGTGTTTTTTCAAGCCGCGCGCGAGTCTGTAATGTATTTACCATAACATTCCGGCCACTCAGCACAACCCCTTTGGGCGCCCCGGTAGAACCGGAGGTATACAAAATAACTGCTATCTCATCAACCAAACGAACGGCGGGTAAAATATTTTTTTCTTTTTCAGAAAGCTCTTTTGATGAAAAAGGAAAGTCCCATAAATATTTATCGATCGCAACAATAGCAGGAGCTGACCCGGTTGTTTGCGCAAGAGCGGCTGTAAGCGAATCTTGCAACGCTACCGTCGTCACAATAACCGTTGGCTGTGCATCATCCAAAATGGCCGCAATTTCACGTGCATGCAAATACACATTCAAAGGTACTGCAACCGCACCAATATGCCATGCGGCAAAATATGCACAATAAAATTCAATAGAATTAGGAATATACAACACGACTCGATGCGATTGCTCAACACCACGTACCAGCAGCCATTCAGCAGTTACCAAAACATAGTACCACAATTGCGAGTAGGTCACCGTACGGTCAAACCCAATAATTGCCTGTTTATCACCATGCCGCGCAACTGCACGAGGTAATAAATGATTTACGCCACGCAGTCGACCCGCATCGGTCCATTCTTTACGGGCTTTATCGTAGATCTGTGCTTCAACGATATGCTTGCTCACTTATTTTATTCCTTGTCACTACTCTCAGTAACTTCAATAACACTCACTGGACACATTTCTGCAGCCTCATCAACTGCTGAAGCGTTTGAAGCGACCGCTCCGTGGTTATGCACCCGAGCGGTCCCTTCAACCACAAACACTGCAGGACATATTGCTTCACAAGTGCCACAACTAATGCACCCAGGAACTATACGAACCTTCTTTGCCATTAGAACTCGTCAGCTTCATCAGATTCTGCTCGGCAGCACGGATCTTGCCGGCCGCAACACGCATCATCTTCATCTTCAACACAGCAATCGCCATCTTCGTCATCTTCACAGCATTCGCCTTCAGATTCTTCTTCTTCCATTGACTCAAGCGCTTCAATGAATTGTGCAAGATCAGTTGCGTTGCCTTCTTCAACCGCTGCGCGCCAGTCTGAAAGAACTTCATCAACACCACGCTTCAAGCTTGCCATTTCACCGGTTGCCCATGCTTTAAATTCGTTTGCATCAGTTTTAAAATCTGCATTTTCAAGCATCTCTTCGGCGACGTCAGCCCACAACGCTGTATCACGGGTCTTTTCAACTTGTGTAAGTGCTTTTTGCCACTCTTCAACAGCCATGATTTCATCACGCATCATCTCTTGTAATGCTTCCAGGCGACTCGCCGCAAAATCATAAACTTCTTCAAGACTTTCTTTAACAGCGGCATCATCGGTTTTTTCATTTTGAAGATCTACAATCGCCAAAAACGCGTTGTATTCTTTTTCACAAAATGCGATTAAATCTAAACTTTGTTGCTTAAAAAACGCTGCTTGCTCTTGCAATGAAGGCAATAATGAGAGATCGTATGAACGTGCCATGCGCTGTCTCCTTCCACTAGATTAAATATGAACATAAATAAAGACACTCGTTAGTGTACCGAGGTTTTCTCTTTGTTGCAAAATAATATTGTGGCTATAACAGAAGCTCGTCGCATACAGGTAAGCCTAAATTGCTTCGACGCTTCGCGCATCGCAATACAGCTGGAAGCACGGCAATCTAGTTTTACTAGGCACCAGGACGTCAGCAACTACAGCACAATATGCATGCTGACAGACATATCCATTTCTTTTGGCATGTTTTGACCGGCAAGCGTAATAGCACCCGAAGCACTGACACTACACCAATCAGACAAATGATACGTAAAGCCCAACTTCATGCGATGTGCGACCTGCTCAGTATTTGCTGCAGCAAGTGCATTATCAAGCAACGTAGTATTCTCTACGGTATAATCTTGCACATCGGTGTCATACTGCTTGCCAAGCCATGAATCTACGGTGCTGATTTTGTACCGAACCGTATCTTGTCGCTTAAAGTAAAATTGATATCCAATAAAACCGGTAATGTCAGTTGTTTGCGGATGACACAGATGCAGATCAATGTTCCCCACCGCTGAGTGCCAGCTCACATCAGCTTCTTGTGCCGATCCAATATTCTTAATCAGTGATCCATGCGGCGTGCCACATATTTTTTCAGTGCGTGATAAGGCAAAGCGATACTCACCATCAACATGAAGCATGACCCATGAGCGAGCTTCTACATCAAAATGAACCCCGCCACCAATTTCAACATGACGCCCGTTA
>JBIKTS010000002.1:0-20461 GCA_044347985.1 Candidatus Babeliales bacterium | reverse complement strand
AGAAGGTGATGTTGCAATTTTGCGTTTGCCATCAGGCGAAATGCGGACTGTACATCTTGATTGCTGGGCGACAGTGGGCGTTCTTGGAAAAGCAGAATGGCGTAATAGAAGCTTAGGAAAAGCTGGTCGTAGCCGTCATCTTGGATTTAGACCAAGTGTTCGGGGTATGGCTATGAACCCTGTTGATCACCCACATGGTGGTGGTGAAGGACGTTCAAAATCAGGGAAGCACCCAGTGTCTCCTTGGGGTAAATGTTCTAAGGGAACTCGTACGCGTAATAAGAGAAAAAATAGTACTGCGGCAATACTTAAGCGCCGTCGGTAAGCAATCATTGGTGATACAGAGGAACGTGGATGACGCGATCAATTAAAAAAGGACCATACGTTGCGCCTGATCTGGTAAAGAAGCTTGATCAGCAAAGATCAACAGGGCGACGTGGAGTAATTAAAACATGGCATCGTAATAGCTTGATCACACCAGAATTTGTTGGTGCGACATTGGCAGTGCATGATGGCAGAAAGTTTATCGAAGTGTTTGTAACGGAAAATATGGTTGGGCACGCTTTGGGCGAATTTGCTCCAACACGTACGTTCCGTGCGCATAGCGGTCAGCGCCAGCAAGGTAAATAGGGAATATAATTATGAAAGCATTAAGTCGAAATATTCGTATTTCTCCGTTCAAGTTGCGTGTGTATGCTGACAGTATCCGAGGTAAGAACGTAGGGGCGGCGGTACATTGGTTGGAATCTCAATCATTGAATAGGGTAGTTCCTATTGCCAAAACTCTCGTATCTGCGTATCATAATGCTCGTCAAGCTGATTCGTCTATTAATGATATGTCACAAATGCGTATCAAAGAGATTCGAGTCGATCAAGGGCCAGTGATTCGTTACTTTAAGCCGGGAGCTCAGGGGAGATCCTGCCCACAACGTAAGCGGCTTAGTCATATATCGGTTATCGTTGAAAAATACTAAATTAAGAGGTGACGTGTGGGACAGAAGGTTCATCCACTAGGTTTTAGATTAGGTGTTTTTCGTACATGGAATGCACGTTGGTTTGCAAAACATGATTATAAAACATCTTTACAAGAAGATTTTCGCATCCGTGAATATCTTGCAAAACGGCTTGATAAAGCTGAAGTCGCGAGCGTAACAATTGAGCGTGCTGGCGATAGTATTAGAGTAGAAATTCACTCAGCTCGTTTAGGGTTGATTATTGGTAAGCGTGGACAAGAAATTGAATCATTGCGTACAGGGCTTGCTAAAGAATTTGGCAAACCAGTTGATATTTCAATTCAGGAAGTAAAAGTTGTTGAGCATTGTGCGCAGTTGGTTGCCAAAGGTATTGCTGAACAAATTGAGCGCCGTGTTGGGTATAAGCGTCTGATGAAAAAAGCAGGTGCTGCAGTGATGAAGAGTGGTGCGCGTGGTATTAAGATTCGATGTTCAGGTCGTCTTGCGGGTAGTGAAATTGCTCGTGCAGAATGGCTTCGATTAGGATCAGTTCCATTGCATACACTTCGTTCTGACATTGATCATGCGTTAGTTGAAGCAAAAACAACTTACGGTATTATCGGTGTTCAGGTGTGGATTTGTCGTGGCGAGTTTTAGGCAAGAAAGGTTGATGAATCATGTTGATGCCGAAAAAAACTAAATTCCGTAAACAACAACGTGGACGTATGACCGGTCTTTCAAAAGGCGCTCGTACTGTTCATTTTGGCGAATACGGTTTGATGGCGATGGAACCATGCTGGTTGACTGCGCGTCAAATTGAATCTGCGCGTACTGTTATTAGCCGTGGCGTAAAAAAAATTGGTGAATGGTTTATGCGGGTGTTTCCTGACAAACCAGTGTCCAAGAAGCCAATCGAAACGCGTATGGGTAAAGGTAAGGGAAGTCCTGAGTTTTGGGTTTCTGTAGTAAAACGTGGGCGAATTATTTTTGAAATTAAAGGCTTGCCAGAAAATGAAGCAAAAGCTTTGTTGAAAGCAGCGGCATATAAATTGCCAATTCGCACTCAAGTTGTTGCTTGCACACCAGTAGCACCAACGACTGAAGTAGGAATAGATGTATGAAAAAATTGATGGAAAAAGATCTTGCCGCGTTGCACAACGAAATACAAGCATGTCGCAAAGAAATTTTTAATGTGCGATTAAGTGCTTTAGTTGGTCAAATGAAAGATACGTCGCAGTTTAAAAAAATTCGCAAACAAATTGCGCGATTGAAAACGGCGATAACAATAAAAGAAAGTTCGGTTGGCCACTAGGGCTTATCTGAGCATCATAGTAGATAACATAACGAGTCTTAGGTAGGTAATACAATGGTTGATAAGCAAAAAAACACAGCACAAGAAAGTGGCTCAGTGAAGCGTCCGTTGACGCTTTCTGGTACCGTTCTTTCGACTGCGATGAATAAAACAATCGTAGTTCGTGTAGAAAACAAGTTTAAGCATCCGGTAGTGGGTAAAATTGTCAGTACGTTCAAAAAGTACAAAGCACACGACGAACATGAACAAGCCAAGGTGGGCGATCTTGTTGAAATTTTTGAGTGTCGACCTCTTTCGGCTACTAAATATATGATGTTTAAGCAAGTCTTGAAGCATCATCATAATAACTCATAAGGATGCCAAGATATGATACAAAAATTTAGTGTGCTGGAAGTTGCTGATAATTCTGGTGCGAAGAAAGTTATGGTGATTAACGTTACGGGAAGTACTCGTAAGCGTTTTGCCCGTATCGGCGACGTAGTAAAAGTTGCTGTTAAAAAAGCAGTACCTGGCGCTACGGTAAAGAAAAGTGAAGTATTGGATGCAGTTGTTGTTCGTACGCGAAAAGAATTCCGTCGTGTTGATGGAACATACATTCGCTTTGGTGATAACGCAGCGGTCATTTTGAATAAAGATGGTCAGCCGGTTGGTACTCGTATATTTGGTCCTGTTGCGCGTGAGCTTCGTGCTCGTGGGTATGTACAGATCATTTCTCGTGCGCCAGAAGTTTTGTAGGAGACAATATGTTACAGAGAATTAAAAAAAATGATCTAGTATATGTGCTCTCTGGTAAAGATAAAGGAGTAACAAGTTCTGTTATTTCTGTTGATCTTTCGGGCGGGCGTGTGTTGGTTAAAGGTGTTAACGTTGTGACGCGACATGTTAAACCAAAACGTCAAGGCGAGACTGGTTCTATTGTAAAAGAAGAAAAATACATGCCGCTCAGCAAAGTGATGCCAGTGTGTCCAGAGACAAATAAGCCATGCCGTGTAAAAAGTGGATTGAATGCTGATGGCGTTCGTGTTCGCGTGAGTGTGCGTTCAGGCAAATCATTCTAAAGCGGTAGGCAAAGGTAAAAGGGTAAACAATGAATGTACGTTTAGAGACGTTATACAAAGATAAAATTCGTACGGAGCTCCAGAAAGAACTGGGACTGAAGAATGTTATGGAAGTTCCTCGTCTTACTAAAATAGTTTTAAATACCGGTGTTAAAGAATCGGTAAGTGACTCAAAAGTATTGAATGTAGTAAAAGATATTATGGATCGCATTGCTGGACAATATTCAGTAAAAACAAAAGCGAAAAAATCTATTGCTGGATTTAAGCTTCGTGAGGGCGCGTTAATTGGTGTGATGGTGACGCTACGAGGAAAACAAATGTATGCGTTCTTGGACAAGTTAATTCATTTAGCTTTGCCGTGTGTGCGCGATTTCCAAGGAGTTGGGCTTGCATTTGACGGTCGTGGAAACTACAATCTTGGTATTAAAGATTGGATGATATTCCCTGAAGTTGATTATGACATTGTTGATCAATCACGTGGTTTGAATATTTCTATTCAGACAACAGCAAAAAATGATGATCATGGTCGTGCGTTGTTAAAGCACTTTAATATGCCGTTTAAGGCAACAAAATCTTCGTAATGGGAGTTAATAGGAACGTATGGCAAGAAAAGCATTAATTGAGAAATCGAAGCGTACGCCGAAGTTTTCTACTCGTGCGTATAATCGTTGCGAATTGTGTGGCCGTCCACGTGCGTATATGCGCATTTTTGGGTTGTGCCGTTTGTGTTTTCGTAAAAACGCTCTCTTGGGAAATCTTCCCGGAGTGCAAAAAGCAAGTTGGTAATTTGAAAAACAATGGAGCAATACTGTGGATAGAATAGCAGATTTTTTAACGGTGATACGAAACGCGGTTCGTGTTTCTAAACGTTCAGTTACGTACCCAAACTCTCGTATGTGTTTGGCGATCGCAAAAATTTTAAAAGATGAAGGTTTCATTCGTGATTATGCAGTTGATGCAACTAATCCGACTAAGCCTGTGTTAAATGTTCAGTTGCGTTATTTAAATGGTGAAGCAGCAATTCATGTGCTTGATCGTGTGAGTACGTCTGGATGTCGTCGGTATACAAAATTAAAAAACCTTAAACCACATCTTGGTGGGCTTGGTATTTCTATTCTGTCTACAAGCAAGGGTGTCATTACCGACAAGCAAGCTAAAACGCTTGCAGTTAGCGGTGAAGTCATCTGTCGCGTTTGGTAATTGAGAGAGGCGCAAAGTATGTCAAAAATAGGTAGAAAGCCGATTGATATTTCAAAAGTGACGGTAAGCGTCGCAGGAAATACGGTTCGCATTAAAGGTACAAAAGTTGAGTTTAATCATGAGCTCCCTGCATGTTTGATTCCTGCAGTGGATACAGCAGCAAAGAAGATGAGTCTTGGCGCTGTTGAAAATACTCGTGAAGTTCGCACGTTGTGGGGTATGCATCGAGCAGTCCTTGCAAATAAAGTTCTTGGTGCAGGAGTTGGTCTTGAGCAACGCGTGAAATTGGTTGGTCTTGGGTACAAGGGACAAGTTGTTGGTAATCAGATTGCGTTCACTGTTGGCTTTAGCCATAAAGTTGAAGTTGCAATTCCAGCTGGTATTACAGTTGAGATTGATAAAACTGGTCAAACAATTACTGTTCGTGGTGCTGATCGTTTCGTGATTGGAAACTTTTGCGATGCGATGAGATCAGTACGTCCACCAGAGCCTTATAAAGGTACGGGGATTATGCTGGAAGGCGAAGTAATTGTACGTAAAGCTGGTAAAACTAAGTCGTAAGCAACATACAGTAGGGTGAATCGTGAGTATTCAAAAGAAAATTACTAAACGTGCAGACCGTCGCGCGTTCCGTGTGCGCAATCAATTGCGTACCATTAATAGACAAGAACGGTTGAGGGTGTCAGTATTTCGTTCAAATCGTTATATTTCTGCACAAATCATTGATGATGCTCAACAAAAAACAGTGTTGAGTTTGTGTTCAAGTCAAATGAGTGGAATTGAAGGCGATAAATCAGCCGTTGCAAAATTGGTTGGTATTGAGCTTGGTAAGCGAGCATTGGAGCAAAACATTAACACCGTTATGTTTGATCGAGGCAGCTATTTGTATCATGGAAGAGTCAAAGCGCTTGCTGATGGCCTTCGTGAGAGTGGATTACAGTTCTAATTAAGGAAGCGCAGTAATGGCGAAATACGTAGAAGATATTCAAAAAAAAGCAAAAAAGAACGACGACTCAGAAGATTTAGTTGTTATTCAGCCTACGGGCGAAGTGAGCGAGTTCGCTGAAATTTTGCTGAATGTGCGTCGTGTTGCAAAAGTTATTAAAGGGGGACGTCGATTTGCGTTTTCAGCTTTAGTAGTAGTTGGCGACCGCAATGGAAGCGTTGGTATAGCACTTGGTAAGGGACGTGAAGTTTCTGTTGCTATTTCAAAAGCATTCCGTAAAGCACGTAAATGCATGGTTCTTATTCCTCGTAATGGTACAACAGTTCCGTTTACCGTAACCGCTCAGTATGGTTCAAGCAAAGTTATGCTTCGTGCTGCATCGCAAGGTACGGGAGTTATTGCGGGTGGTGCTGTTCGTTCAATAATGGAAGCAGCAGGAATTAAAGATGTGCTTGCAAAAGCTCTTGGTTCATCTAATTCACAAAATGTTGCTAAGGCGACAATGGCAGCATTTAGAAGTTTACGTTCGGCAACTGACCTTGCACGGTTACGTGGCAAATCAGTTACTCAAATTATAAAGGGAAGCCATGTTACAGCTTAATACTCTTGATTCATTGGTAAAAAAACGTCAACGTTTTGGTCGCGGTGGATGCCGCGGAGGTACTGCTGGCCGTGGACACAAAGGGCAACTTGCTCGAAGTGGTGGCGGATCAGCGGTCGCTGCGTTTTTTGAAGGTGGTCAAATGCCATTGTCACGTCGTATTCCGCGTCGTGGTTTTAAGAATCGATTCCGCACCAACTACAAACTTCTTTCTCTCTCTGACCTGAATAGTGCATTCAACGCTGGTGACGTTGTAAGCATTGAAACATTGCGTGCTAAAGGCCTTGTAAAAGGTAACTATGACGTATTGTTGAAAGTGCTTGGTAATGGCGCCATCAACAAAGCGTTAACTATTCATGTACATGCATGTACTGGTGGAGCTCGATCTCGTATTGAGTCAGCTGGTGGAAGTGTGTCTTTGGTGAAGGAGATGAGTGGTGATTGTACTGCTGCGTAACTTTAAAAATATATTTGTGGTACCTGAGCTTCGATCAAAAGTAATTTTTACTTTTATCGTGCTTGCGGTGTATCGGTTTGGGGTGCACGTTCCAATTCCTGGTATTAATACTGCAGTGCTTCATAGCATGAGTGGTGGAATGGCAGGAGGGGGCTTGCTCTCATATCTCGATTTATTCACTGGGGGTGCATTAAAGCACTTTGCGGTATTTGCACTGGGTATTATTCCGTATATTAATGCTTCAATTATGATGCAAGTTTTGTCTGTGGCGGTGCCGCAGCTGGAAGCTCTTTCTAAAGAAGGCAACTATGGTCGGTATTTGATTAATCAATATACCCGCTATTTAGCGCTTGGATTGAGTTTTTTTCAAGGCTTTGGATTGGCAATGTATATTGAAAACTTTCCAAATTTAGCTTTGAATCCTGGCTGGTCATTTCGCTTGGCAACTATGATTACGGTGAGCATTGGTTCATTGTTTGTCATGTGGCTGGGGGAACAGATTAATTCGCACGGACTTGGTAACGGCAGTTCGATGGTTATTTTTGCTGGTATTGTTGCAGGACTTCCTGCTGCGCTTATCAAATTGATGGGCGATGTTCAATTAGGGCAAACTGATCCATTATTGATTATTGTTTTGGTAGCATTAATTGTTGCGGTTATTTCAGGTGTTGTGTTTTTGGAAAAAGGTGAGCGTCGAATTCCTGTGCATTATGCACGAAAAGTTGTGGGAAATCGTGTGTATGGTGGTCAGACATCATATATACCGCTCAAG
The DNA here is from genome assembly GCA_044347985.1 of Candidatus Babeliales bacterium. Taxonomy (GTDB): domain Bacteria; phylum Babelota; class Babeliae; order Babelales; family JAUPTZ01; genus JAUPTZ01. The sequence continues at coordinate 13,162 of JBIKTS010000002.1, read as the reverse complement.
CTTAATTCAGCATCAGTGATCCCAGTTATTTTTTCTGGATCTATTATGGGTATGCTCTTGTTCCTTGTGAATTGGGGTGTAATGCGTAAGATTGCAGTGTTCGAAATTTTGGGCGATGCGCTGGCATGGAATGCTCCATTGAACTGGGTTTTGACTGCGCTGCTCATTATCTTTTTTGCATATATTTACACCGCAATTATCTTTAACCCGATAGAACTTGCAGAAAATATTCGTAAAGGTGGCGGTTTTATTCCTGGACTTCGTCCTGGCCGTAAAACAGCAGAGTTTTTTGAATATATTTTAGTTCGCGTTTGTTTGCCAGGTGCAATATACCTTGCCTCTCTTGCAATAGTTCCCCGTATGCTTGCATCGACAGGATTATTTCCGTTGATGTTTGAAGGGACGAGTATGCTGATTGTGGTTGGTGTGGCACTTGATGCTTCTGCGCAAATTGAATCGTTCTTAATTGAGCGTCGATATGAAGGATTTTTATCAACTGGTCGATTGAAAAATCGACTTGGTCGGTAACGAAAAGGATTAGGGCTTATGGCGCATCAGGGACATATTCAGGAAATTGTATCGTTTTTTGGACCTCCTGGTTCAGGAAAAGGTACAATTACTCAAGAATGGCAAAAGCAAGGCATGGTATGTGCTTTGTCGACTGGCAGTTTATGCCGTCAGCACATTCAAGAGAAAACGGTTCATGGTACAGAATTTAAAAAATTACTGGATCAAGGACTGCTGATTCCTGATGCGCTTATTAGCGCGATGGTTCGAGATTGGTTAATCTCGTATCAATCAGACGCTTCTACTATTTTGCTTGATGGATATCCTCGCACAGAGGCACAAGTTGAGCAGTGGTCAGAAATGATGCGTACTGATTTTCCTCATGTTGTATATAGTATTGTTTTGTTTGAGGTTTCTGATGAGGCTCTGCTGAAGCGTCTTGCGCAGCGGTTGGTATGTAGCAATATTCACTGCCAGGCTGTGTATGCGGCATCAAGTGAAGAAAATGTAGCACTTTCTCTTGAGGCAGGTACTGTGTGTGCTGCTTGCGAAAGACCATTGGTGCGTCGAGCAGATGACAATCCTGAAGTAATTAGTAAAAGACTTGCTGTGTATGCAGCGCATAAAAAAGCGCTTCTGGCAGCATGCGCAAAGTATAATATTTGTGTGCGCACGTTTAATGTTGAGCATGTTGCGCTTAAAGATATGTTTGATCGTTTTTTGATGGTGTTTAATAATAACAATGGTTGTACGGTCTAATGATATCAATTAAAAATAAAGTTGCACTGTCTAAAATGCGTGATGCAGGGCATTTGCTTGCTTCTGTTATGCATGAAATAACACCCGCGATACAAAGTGGGATTACGACAAAAGAGTTGGATGCTCGAGTAGAAGATGCAATGCGTCGATTGGGGTTGCATCCAACATGTAAAGGATTTAAAGGGTATCGTCATGCGAGTTGCATATCGGTGAACGATATTGTGGTGCATGGAGTTCCGTCTGAACAGGTTCGGTTACAGCCGGGCGATTGTGTGACGGTTGATATGGTGGGAGCATATAAAGGGTATCATGCTGATATGGCACGAACTTTTATTGTTCCTGGTGCTGAAAAACCATCAAGTGAAGTAGTCCGACTTATTGCGGTAGCAGAGCAATCGCTTGCTGCTGCAATAGAGCTTGTTAAGCCAGGTGTTCGGTTGGGAGTTATTTCACGCAAAATTCAGCAGGTGGTTGAATCAGCTGGGTTTGGTGTTCTGCGTGATTTTGTTGGTCATGGTATTGGCAAACAAATGCATGAAGAGCCACAAGTGCCAAATTTTGACACGGGGGATGAGGGGCCGTATTTGCGGCCAGGCATGACTCTTGCAATAGAACCAATGATTACGATTGGATCTCATCAGGTGGTTATTTTAGCCGACGGATGGAGTGTGCAAACGGTTGATAAAAGTTGGGCGGCGCATGTGGAAAATACCATTGCGGTGACAGAAAATGGGGTCGAAATTTTGACTCAATTGCGGTAGTAAAGTACCAAGTTAATTTAATGTATAAAATGTGAGAGAGCGCTCTATGAGTAATAAGCAAGATGTTATCGTGATTAACGGGACGGTCGAGAAGGCGTTGCCGAATGCGATGTTCCAAGTTATTATTGAAGGAAACCACTTGGTTTTGGCTCACGTTTCAGGTAAAATGAGAATGCATTATATTAAATTGTTGCCTGGTGACCGAGTGGCGGTTGAAATGTCGCCGTATGATTTAACTAAAGGGCGGATCGTATCTCGATACGATGCGAACAGAACAGAACGCGCTGCTGCACCGCGTAATCGTTCATAATAAGTAACCAATGCAACGAAATAAAAAATTGGAGTGGAGACTATGAAAGTTAAAACATCAGTAAAAAAAATATGTGGTGATTGCAAAATCATTACTCGATGCCGCGTCGTACGCGTCATTTGCCAAAAAAATCCTCGGCACAAACAACGCCAGGGTTAAAAGAAATCTTGAAATGATAGCTTCGTATAAGGAATAGCATACATGGCACGTATAGAAGGCGTATTTCTTCCTAAAGAAAAACGGGTTGAAGTAGGATTAACGTATATTTTTGGGATTGGTCTTCAGACATCGCGCAAAATTTTGGGTGATGCTAAAGTTGATCTTGATACCCGAGTCAAAGATTTGAGCTCTGCTCAAGTTGCAGCAATTCAGCAAGAGATTAACAGTGGTTATAAAGTTGAAGGTGATCTTCGTAAGGAAATCACACTTGATATTAAACGCTTGCAAGAAATTGGATCATACCGTGGATTGCGTCACAAGCGCTCATTGCCTGCGCGTGGACAGCGAACAAAAACAAATGCTCGTACTCGCAAAGGTCCACGTACATCAAGCAACATTATAGCGAACAAGAAAATTGCTACTAAAAAGTAAGCGTTGAATCGAGGAATTTGTAATGGCTTATAAAAAGAAAACAAAAAAGAGTTCTAGAAAAAATGTTGAAGCAGTTGTTGCTCACGTACGATCGAGTTTTAATAACACGATGGTAACAGTTACGACAACAACTGGTGACGTGCTTGCACGTGGCAGCTCAGGGCAACTTGGGTTTAAAGGCGCTCGAAAGAGTACTCCGTATGCTGCAACGCAGATTGCAAACAAGCTTTCTAAAGATTTGGCGATCATGGGTGTTCGTACTATGGAAATTAATCTTCAAGGACCTGGTTCAGGAAGAGATTCAGTGGTTCGTGCATTCCAGGCAGCTGGGTTAGCAGTAACTACGCTTCGCGATGTTACGCCGCTTCCTCATAATGGAACGCGTGCTCCAAAGAAACGTAGAGTATAACGGTAGAGCGGGAAAGGTTTAGTGACTATGTCAAAATATTTTAAGCGTGATAGATTTTACGCAAATGCCTTTGGTTTTCAAATGAAAGGTGACAAGGATGGTGTTGCAACTGCTAAAGCGGGAGCTAAAAAAGCAGCATCAGCCGGTAAAAAAGTCTCAGAATATTGTAAGCAGTTAAAAGAAAAACAACGCGTACGATTTTTGTATGGCGTTTCGGAAAAACAGTTCCGTACTTTGTTTGAAAAAATTGCGCATCAAAAAGGTATCACTGGTGAGAACTTCTTGACGACTCTTGAGCGTCGTTTGGATAACGTAGTGTACCGTTTGAAGCTTGCTTCTACGCGTAAACAAACTCGTCAATTAGTGGTACATGGCCATATTTTGGTTAATGGGCTGCGAGTAAAATCGCCATCATATTTAGTTGAGGTTGGTGATGTTGTTGCGCTTGCTTCTCGTTCACAAGAGAAAGAAGCTTTTGTGAAGTCAGTTGTTGAAAAGCGTTTTAGTAGAAGTATTAAAGTTCCTGAGTGGCTCTTGCTGAATAAAGAAAGTAAGAGTGGTGAAGTGGTTCGTTACCCTATTCGTTCCGATATTACGACACCGTTTGAAGAGCACTTAATTGTGGCGTTGTACTCTAAGTAAGAGTAGAGCGGGCAATAAGGGACAATGAGTGATAGATAACGTGTTGGTATTGAGTTAGGAGCGGTACATGCAAGATAAAGTGTACAAAAGTCTTATTCTTCCAAAGCTTTCATGGCAAGGGACATCGTCGGCAACGTACGGTGAGCTTGTTGTGGAGCCGTTGGAAGCTGGGTATGGGGTAACATTAGGTAATGCGCTTCGTCGTATTATGTTGTCATCTATTGAAGGTGCAGCAGTAACGTCAGTAATTATTGAGGGTGTTAATAATGAATTCTCAATGATTCCTGGAGTGGTTGAAGACGTATTGCAATTAGTTTTGAATATTAAAGGTTTGGTTGTCAGCAATAGCACTGGCGAGTCGGGCAAAATGCGTCTTGTTCAAAAAGGTGCCGGTCCTGTATTGGCATCTGCTATTGAGTGTGATGATCATATGGAAATTGTAAACCGTGATCACGTCATTGCTCATTTGGCAGTTGATGGCGCGCTTGAGATCGAGTTTTTTGTTGAAACCGGTCGTGGGTATGTTCCTGCGCAATGGCCGTATGCAAAAGCATTACAGCAAGATGGACGTATTTATATTGATGCGCTCTTTTCTCCTGTGCAACGCGTAGAATATCATGTTGAAAAGACTCGGGTTGGTGAAGCGATTGATTACGATAAGTTGTTTATGTCGATTACAACCAACGGTTCAGTATGTCCGCCAGATGTTGTACATTATGCGACATCGGTATTGCGTACACAACTTGAGCACTTTTTGAGTGCAAAAGAAATTCCGTTTAATATGATTTCAGCAGGCAGTCAGCCGCATGATGCGGGCCATGGTGCAGGTGAGGCGAAGAGTCCAACAAAAGGACTTCCGGTTGAGCTGTTCTTACGTCCAATCGATGAACTTGAGTTCTCAGTTCGTGCGCATAATTGCTTGATTGGTGCTGGTGTTAAACGAGTAATTGATTTGGTAAATTTAACAGACGACGATATCTTGAAAATCAAAAACTTTGGCCGCAAGTCATTGCGCGAGGTAAAAGAAATTTTACATGCGTTTAATTTGGGACTTGGAATGAATGTCAAAGAGCTCGATTTGAAGCGTTTAATTAAAGAGCAAGAAGACGAGGCAGGGCTATGAAACATCAAAATGGTAATCCACGCATGAACATGTCGATTGATTTTCGACGTGCATATTTGCGTAATCAAGTAATTAATTTTATCACCAACGGTCATTTGTCAACCACGAAATCTCGTGCAAAACAAATCCAGCGGTATGCTGAAAAAATAGTAACGGTTGCCCGTGCTGGCGCTGATTTCAATACGATTCGTCGAGTGAATCAGTTGCTGCCATACTCAACGACTGCGTGCAAAAAGTTGATAGCAGAAATTGCACCACGATATACGCAGCGTCCGGGTGGGTATACACGGTTGATTCCTTTGGGACGTCGACCAAGTGATACAGCACCTATTGCTCGCCTTGAGTGGGTATAGTTGTCGTATAAAAGTATATACTTATATACATAGTAGAGTCCTCTGAATTATTATAAGCTCCGCGGCAAATGAAGCTTATAATACAACAGAGGACTCTGTTGTTATGGGTAGTACGGGCCCGCTTATTTTATGAGGAAGACATGATTACTGTTGAAGCAATTACTGAGCAGATCCAAGAAGTTTTGGAGCAATTGCAGCCGTATTTTATGATGCATGGTGGTCGTATTACGTTTGAAAAATTTGATCCCGTGGATGGTGCGGTATATGTTGCATTGTCTGGTTCGTGCGATGGATGCCCCTCATCTGGCTACACATTGACGTTGCTGGTTGAAGCAGAATTAAAAAAAGAAGTGCCGCAAGTGATGCGCGTGGTAGCAAGTGGGCTCCGAGAAGAAGAGTTATAAGAGTTGATCGTTTCAAAGTATGCAGGAGGTATATGAAAAAGTTTTTATTTATAGCGGTGAGTGTGCTGTCGGTACAGTTTTTTATGTACTCATCTGATGAAGCTCCCATGGCAGGAGAAGTATACTCTATTGAGTCAACAGCGCGAGATTTGAGCGATAGTCTGGGTCTTTGTATGCACTTGGCAGCAATTATGCCTGTTGATAAGTATGAGCGTAAACGTACGTTTGTGTATGTACTCTGTGCTATTAAAAAAAAGTTATCGAGTAATCCGTTGGTGGATGATTCGGTAAAAGAATTTTTAGATATGTTGTTGTTATGGATGCTTAATGCAGAGTTACTACCAGGGGCCAATCGGTTAGCTCATATAGCTGTTTTGCGGGACAAAGCGTTAAGCGAGTTATATGATGAAACTATTTTTTTTCAGTCTCATAGCGGAGCCATTACTCGGGATGCTTTTGAAGGGCAAATAACAAAGCACTTTGAGAAAGTTACAGCAGAAACGGTTGATGATTTAATGGGGCGCATTCCTTCACATGAAGTGCCTCAGGTTTATCTTGAGCTTAATGCCATTTTGATTGATATTATTCGTAGTGATGAGGAGAGTCTTTTGGAAGGCAATCCTGAATCTTATTATAATTTATATGCAAATCTTTTGTTGGTAGCGCATGCACAGGGATGTTTTAATGGGGAAGCATTTGATAGATGTATGGTGATGCATACTATCGATTCAGCCTATGTATCATATACGTCGCCGGGGAGTATGCTGCGTATTTATCATACCGAACCAACGCAACTTCCTTCGACATTGATAAACTCACATTTATTTTTTTTCTCCCCAAGGCACACTGGCATATTTAATGGGGTGGTTGATCATATATCTCTTGAAGAGATTATAGAGCAGCTGGGACTCGTGTCAGATTCAGAGGAGAGTAAACTGGTATTTATTAATTGGTTTATTACACACATAGGTCGCAAGCAAAGGCTACAGCTGGAAGCAAATCTTGATGCTTTTGCTGATAATCTTTTTAGTTCATTCCGTGCATTTTAAGTAAGAGTTTCATGTCTTAGCTTTTTTCAAAAAAGCTAAGACATGAAACTGAAAGCATTATTTTGATGTTGTGCGTATTGTTTTAGTCACTGATTGGGGTGTTTGTAGGGCGCCAGTGATTATTTTGAGATACTCTTGTGCTTCTTCTGCTTTTTCGGCCAGTGCGTGTGCATCTGCAAATTTAATAATTTGTGCGTATGAGAGAAGCTCTTGGATAGTAGGCAGAATTTTTTTAGGGATCTCAGATTTGTGCTGAAGGAACTCCCAGAGTTCATCATCTGTTTTGTCTAGAACATTCCATTCGTATACATGTACTAAATATTGCTTGAAAAAAAATGTTGCTGCGCCAAAAAATCGTTTATAGTTTCGGGGATTTCTTTCAAGGAGTATGGTGAGCGCTGCAAGTTCTTTTGTGCACCATTGTGTTAGTGTGAGTGGTGGTTTATACCACCATTTATACCATACAAGAGTTCCGATCAATGTTATGCCACTTACAATGCTTATGCCAATAAGCATCATCCCTTGAGAGGTCTGCCACCACGCAGGAAGCTGGTATGAGTACAGCGGTGCAAATGATTTTTGTAATGTTTCAAACGTATTTGGGGTGTTCATTAGTGTGCCCTCGTATGAAAGAAATGCGCTAGTGCAGTGACAAGTGAACAATCTAAATCAATATCAAGTAGCGAAATTGAATGTTTTTTCAGTAATTGTTTTTGGTCGTGACGTCGTTTTTCAAGCAGTGCATTAATTGTTTTGCCGCTTGAGCTTTGTGTGGAAATAAGTGCAGTAGTTCCTGATTCGGGATCATAGAGTGGAAGCAGCCCCAGTGACGGGAGTGCTCGCTCAAGAGGGTCGGTAATACGCACGGCGACGGTTTCATTTTTGCGACTGACATGAGCAAGCAAAGATCCTGAGTGCTCTGTAGCGGTAATCCAATCAGAGACGATAAATATAATAGCATTCCGCATATTCAGGGTTGCGATATGGTTAAGTGCTGCATCCATATTACTTGTAGTATGGTCAGTTGTGTGCGGCGCAGAAAGAATTGCGTTGACGAGCTGGGCATTATACGCGGCACCTTTTTTAGGTGGCATATACGAGAGCACTTTGTCTGCGTACAGAATAAGTCCAACTTTGTCATTTGTGTTTTGCGCCATGAGCGCAAGGCATGCAGCTACCGTGCAGGCGCTCTGATTTTTTAATTCTTCGCGTGAACCACTGAGCATTGATGCAGATACATCAAGCACAAGGATAACGGTCCGCTCGCGCTCTTGTACAAATTCTTTTACCATGAGGCGGTGCATTTTAGCAGAACTTTTCCAATCAATGCTGCGTACTTCATCACCAAGCTCATAATTTCGAATATGAGCAAACTCTAAACCGCCACCCCGAAATGCAGAAGAAAAATCTCCAGACATATCGGCGCTGGTTAAACGGCGGGCGATAATTTTTATATGCGCTACAAGCGCGGCGAGTTGAGCGTTCTTCATGCGCAGAACTTACTACGCGTCACCACATCGAATCAAGTATTTCTTGCAAAGCTTTTGGCAGCTTAATAGATCCGTCTGCTTGTTGTCCTTGCTCCATAAGCGCAACCATAAGGCGCGGCAGCGCAAGACTTGAAGCATTCAGGGTATGCAGCAAATGATTCTTCTTAGTTTCAAGTGAGCGGTATCTGATTTGTGATCTGCGCGCTTGGAAATCGGTGCAGTTAGATGCAGAGGAAACTTCTTGGAATCGATTTTGACCGGGAAGCCACACTTCCAGGTCGTATGTTTTTGCAGAACCAAATGAGCAATCTTCTCCAGCAAGGAGTACGACTTGGTACGCAAGTTCTAATTTTTGTAGAATTGTTTCTGCGCATGCAACCATAGTTTCAAGTTCTTGCGCAGATTCATCCGCTTTTGTCAGCGCATACAGTTCGACTTTTTCAAATTGATGAATTCGAATAATTCCTCGTTCTGCAGCACCATAGCCACCAGCTTCGCGGCGAAAACAGCTCGTCCATGCTGTGTAGCGAACCGGCAACTGTGCTTCTTCTAAAATCTGGTCAGCATGTACGTTGGTAAGGCTGACTTCTGCTGTGGGGATTAAACATAAATTGTCTTCAGGAAGGCGATAAAAATCCCCTTCAAATTTAGGCAGATTGCCCCCGTTGTACAATGCTTTTTCAGTTACCAAATATGGGGGTATAACCGGCTGAAAGCCATACTTTACGTTATTTTTGAGCATGAGTTGTGTCAGTGCATAAATAATTTTTGTTCCCATCGGCGTGTAGTATACAAACTGGGAGCCGGACATTTTTGCCGCAACATCCAAATCAAACCATTTATTAATTTCGTTGAGTTGCATGTGGTTTTTAAGAGGGAACGAAAATGTTGGCACAGTTCCCCATGACCGTACGGCTACGTTTTCTGCTTTGTTGCCCACTGGAACACTGTCATCAGGAATATTAGGGCAGCGCAGCCAGAGATAGTTGAGTGCGTCTTGCGCAGTTGCAAGGAGCGCTTCTTTTTCTTTTAATGTATGACCAATTTCGAGAGATGCAGTACGCGCAGCGGCATCACCGCCTTTTTTTGAAAGTGCATTCTTTTCAGAGCGAAGTGTTTCTACAATCGTTTGAAGTTCTCGCACAATGCGATCTTTTTCAAGAAGCTCTGTAGCGGGAAATGCGGGGTCTTTTTTTGCAAGACGAGCGATAGTTTCAGTAGGATTAGTCCGAAGAAGATGCAAATCGATCATACAATACCTTTTTTAAAAGAAGAATGTGTGGGCTAGTGTAGAAGATCTTTCTGTGTTCGTGAAGCGCCTGCGGGTATATCGCTTGGAGGAATACTCTTTTGTTAAGGACTTTTATATATGAGGTTAGGTAATGTATTTTTCTATAATCTTTGAAAAGTACCCTGCATTTCTATAGACTATGTTTTAATCTACAGGGTACTTTAAGGGATAATTATGAAAAAACGTCGACATCTAGAAACCAAAATTGTGCGGCTGAGTCGCTATTCTAAAGTAATTTTATTAACAGGAGCGCGCCAAGTGGGTAAGAGCACGTTGTATGGTATGCTGTTCCCTGAAGTCCCTCGTGTACTGTTTGAGCCGGATAAAGATGTTTTGGGAGCACGACAAGATCCGGACTTATTTTTGCAGGATAATCCCGCCCCATTAATTCTTGATGAAATTCAGTGTGTGCCTACATTACTCAGTAGTATTAAGGTGGCGGTTGATCGGTCTGACCGGTGTCCGCAATACTTTATGACTGGTTCACAAAATCTTGCAATGCTCAAAACCGCGGTTGAGACTATGGCGGGTCGTGTATCAATTATTGGATTGTATCCTATGACGCTCTATGAGCAACTCGATGTAGCTGGTGATCGTAATTGGCTTGAGGTTTATTTGACTGATCCAAGTAACTTTAAAGTACAGGTTGCAGGGCTTTATGAGACTGCATCGGTCTTGCAAATCATGTGGCGTGGGGGTATGCCCGGTTATTTAGAAACGCCCGATGATCTTTTACATAATCAATTTGAGTCATACGTGCGCACTTATATTCAGCGTGATGTCTTGATGGTTGCGCCATTGCAGGATGTAGAAGAATTTACTTCGTTTTTGGGTGTTGCTGCAGCTCTCACAGGACAAGAAATTAATCATTCTCAGTTGGGCCGTGAAATACATGTGGCAGGACCGACCGCGCGTAAATGGATTGCGCTTTTGAAGCAAAGTTATCAATGGCGTGAGATTCCTGCATATGATGGCAATGTGCTTAAACGACTTTCGCAAAAACCAAAAGGCTATATTACTGATACTGGCATTGCGTGTTATTTGCAGAGAATTTCTAGCCCCGAAGCATTACGTGATAATCCATTACGGGGGAGACTCTTTGAAACTATGATTGCAAACACTATAGAAACGATTTTGAGTGCTTTGCCATTTAGCACACAGTTATATCATTGGCGTACAACAAGTGGGAATGCTGAAATTGATTTAATTGTTTCATTTGATAATAAGCTGTACCCGATAGAGATTAAAATGCAGTCACGACTCAATGCGTATGATGCGCGGAGTATGAAAGCATTTCGCGAAACGTATCAAGGAAAAAATGGGGTTACGGTAATGCCAGGGCTCATTATCTATACCGGGACGGAATGTTATCGATTGACGCCAGATGTTATTGTAGTACCGTGGAATGTAAAAATGCATCAATCGATTTAATCCAGAGTTTTTTGCTGTGGGACGGTACAGTTTGTAAGTACTAAATACTCAGCAAACTGTACCGTCTGGGGAGGTGCGAGAAGGTTATTTGTGGATTATGTTTTTGGTGAGTCCGGCGTTTTTTCGTTGCTAATTAGGCGAGAGATGGCGCATTCTAAACGTTTCAGAGTCCATAAACAGGCAATAAAAGTAATAATAATGAGTATATATGGGTGTATGGTTCTGGCGCGATGTTACTGGATGGCTGCCGGGTATATGCAAGATATACGGTCTTGAGCGAGGGAATTAAACCTTCTAGTGCGCTGATGTATTCTTGTGCAGCTATTGGTATGTTATTTACATCGGTAAGTTGTGTATCATCAAGCGCGGTAAAAAGGGGAAGGGTACCAGGCGCACAGTACAGCTGGGGAATAGCTGTAGGGGATCTGTGTCGTATGTCTGAAAGAACAGGGGACTCCTGGTACCCGGGGGTTAGAGCAACAAAAAAGCGCGCTTTTTTTCTATCCCAGAAACCAGGATGTTGTAAAAGCGCGCTTTGTATATGCTCATTGTTTTTTGTGAGTTCTACTGTTTCAAGGGAGGGTTTTGAATCAGGGTAGAGCCAGTAAAAATCTTTTTGGAATTTGAATGCCAGGCTTTGCACCCATGCTTTGGTCTTGTGTAGCCCATGGAGTAGAAGTTCAAAAGAAGAACGGAACTGTTTTTGGTTGATTGCTTGAGCCTCAGCTTGAAGGACTACCAATGATCTGGCTTGTGCCGACTTTATGTTTTGATTGGCTGAGCTATTGAGCATAAATACCTATCTTTGTTATGGGGAATAACACCGTGCTTATAGACATGTATGGCCGCTATTATGAGAGTAAAACTGCATTTTTTTGATGCATTTAGTTTTGCTTTAACAACAACAGTCTTTGAAATTATAGATCGATTACACAAGAATGCAAGTAAAAAAAACTCGGTTCGAAGCTGGTTTTAGTCGTTGTTTTCTGATTGTTCTTTCATATTCCCGTGCAGCAGGGGAATATGGATTTTTGAGGATGGTCTTTGGTATTTCTAAATTAGTTCTTTTTGGCAACTCTTTACAAACTATTCGACCTTGGTATGCACTACACCGCTATGAAGCAAAATTGCCGTTTAAAAAACTCAAAATGAAAAAGAGCCCTGTGAGTAGACCAAATAGTAATGAGGATTGAACTAATGCGTATGAAAAAATATGTAATAAGCATAATGACTGTTGTCACTGTTGGATGGTTGAGTGCCGATATTTTGTTTGATACTGAAGAAGCGCGACTGCATCTCAGTACTGGAGCGTCTCTGTATTTTAATTCAGCAGGAGTTGATCCGTTTTCAAAAGGGGTATTGCGACATAACCGAGCCTCTACATTTACTGGAAATGCCTTTGATGTTACGTATCTGGTTGTTGAAGAGTCACCGGGGGTTTTTTTGCGGTTAACTAATGTTACCTACGACCCAACTGTTCAGACTGAAGGATGGGGCACTACTCCTCTAATTACTTTGGATGGTGGGGCAACAGTTGAAGCGGTTAATGGCTGCTCACTCTATGGGCTTTCGATTTCAGGAACAGATAACATACTGTCTGGTGCTGCTCGTTTCTACTCTCCTATTGAGCTTGATGCCGATGCCGAATTAACACTGAAATTAACTGCTCCATTGACGGTGAATATAGTTTTAAATGACTCGATGATTACTCTTGAGTCTGACCTTGTGTTTAAAAATGCACGACCTGAAGGCACCGGTACTATAATTGGTGAGTCACATCTTATTCAGCTTGATGAGTATGTGGGAGCATCTTTAACAAGCACGCTTACCTGGCAAAATTGCTATAATATTCAATTACGAGGTAACGCTGCCCTTGCAAGCGATTGGACATTTGAGGGACAGTGCCGTTTTGATGCAAATGGTTCATGGCTTGATTTGCGAGACGGAGGTCGCATTATTATTGCCCCAAATACTTCATTGGTTTTGCGCGATACTGTATTAAAAGGGGTTGCTGGTGAAGAAGATGATCTTAATATTATTTT
>JBIKTS010000035.1:0-8370 GCA_044347985.1 Candidatus Babeliales bacterium | reverse complement strand
AAGGTTGAAGTTGATTTAATCTTTGGTCATGGGGTTAGTCGAGAGTTTGACCTACTTGATATGGCGCTACAAAATGGTATTATAACTCAATCAGGAGCGTGGTTTTTCTGTGGTGATGAAAAATTAGGCCAAGGGCGCGATGCGTGTGGCAAGCGGCTTCTGGAAAAAGAGTTATTTGATAGAATTTATACGATGGTAAAGCGAAAGTTAGAAGTTGATGGTGCAAGTGAAGGCTAAGCGTCCTTTTGGTCCGCAAGAAAAAAAAGAAGTTTCTCATAAACATTTAGTGAATGGGGGCATTAAAGTGCTCCAGCTTCGAGTTATCTCTTCTACAGGTGAAAATTTAGGCCTTATGTCTCGTGCGGATGCATTGATCCGCGCTGAGCAGGAAGGCCTTGATTTGGTGCAGGTGAGTGGAGAAGGCTCTGAAGTAGTCATTGCAAAGATTATGGACTTTGGAAAGTTTTTATACGAAAAGAAAAAACAAGACGTTAAGGCCAAAAAGCATCAAAAGGTCATTCAGATCAAAGAATTGAAGCTGCGGCCATATATTGAAGAGGCTGACTATCGTATAAAACTTAAGCAAGCGGGACAATTTTTGGAGGATGGAAAGCGGGTTAAATTTACCCTGCAATTCCGCAGAGGCCGAGAACTTATTAATATGAACGCTCTCGGTACGGCACTGTTTCAACGGATAGATGCTGATCTTGCTGCACTTTCTTTAGGAGTAATACTTGAAGAAAAAGAGCAACGTGGTAGAATACTGTGGTCCAAAATATACTATCTCAAAGGTAAATAAGCATCTTAAAGGATTTTAATTATGCCAAAAATGAAAACTCACTCTGGGGCGAGTAAGCGCTTCAGAAAAGTTGCTGGTGGTTCAAACATCAAGCGCTCTAAAGCGTATCGCAGCCACCATGCGTGGGCTAAGACTACTAAACAAAAACGGGGATTGCGTAAAGTGGCCTACTTCTTTAGTGGTGACTTGAAGAAAATTCGTCGTCTTCTTCCAAAATAATCAAGCGAGAAATAGGGATATACCATGAGTCGTATTAAACGTGGTGTGATGACCAGAAAGCGTCACAAAAAATTATTAAAACAGACTAAAGGGTTTTGGGGGCAGCGCGCTAATGTGTTTCGCCGGGCGAAAGAAACTCTTTTAAGAGCACTTGAATTTGCTTTTGAAGGTCGTAAAAACCGCAAACGTGATTTCCGCTCTTTGTTTATTGTTCGTATTAATGCTGCGTGCCGTACTAATGGGATGTCGTATAGTACGTTTATCAGCGGTCTTAAAAAAGCAAACATTGCATTGAATCGTAAAATGCTTGGTCAGCTTGCGGTGTATGAGCCTGCAATTTTCACGCTTTTGACTACAGCAGCAAAAAAAGCAAATGCTTGATGTTGTTTGAGCGCTGCGACTACGATTTTCCTCAATCAGAAGAAAGTGTAGTACTTTCTTTGTAAAGAAAGGGAAATTATGAATCAGTTGCTTGAGCTAGAAAGTAAAATTAAAGCGATTATCGCTAAAAATAATGAATTGACTCAGAATGTTGAATTGCTTGTCCAAGAAAATGATGCACTTGCTGCTAAAATGATTGGGCTTGCACAAGAAAACGCTGAGCTTTTTGAAAAAGTTGCCGCGCTTGAAAAAACAAACGCGGCACTTTCTATTAAGTTTGATGAGGCGCAAACACAAGCAATTCAAGGTCTTGATGCGGTTGCCCAGCGAGATGAGCTGTCTGCTTCCATTAACCAATTACTTGCATCAATTGAACAGGTTAAAACACCAGAAATTGGGCAATAAAGGAGGCTGTAATGAGCGTAGTTCTTCAGTTGGCAGGCAAAAAATATACTATTGCTAGTGCCTCAGTTGATCAAATAATTCTTGAAAAAGCGGCCGCTTTATTTGAGGCGGCTGCACAAGAGATACAAAATAAAGAAGTAGCACTTTCTGAGGGTCAGTTGTGTGCTATGGTGACGATGCGCTGTTTGGTGCCATTGTTGCAAGAGCAGCATGAGCAGCGACAAGTTCTTGAACAATACATTACAGAGCTTTCGCAGGCACTCGGCGGGTAACTGGATACAAAAAGGGATAAGGGACAAAACATGAGTGGAGCCGGAAAGACCGTAACTATTTTACATATTGGTGATTTGGTCGGTCGACCGGGTCGTGCTTTGTTTGCCGCTACTATTAAACAACTTCGTGAGAAATATGCTCCCGATTGTGTGGTGGTAAATGGTGAAAATGCCGCACATAATGGAAGAGGTATTACCGCTCCGATTGTCGATTTTTTACTCAAACATGGTGCCGATGTCATCACGACCGGTAATCATGTATTTGGGCAAAAAGGATATCTCGCTGCGTTTGCGAGTAGTGATCGGCTGCTAAGGCCACTGAATTTCCCTGCCGAGTGTCCGGGCAAAGGATATGTTATTTTTACTACTCAGCGAGGAAGTAAAATTGCAATCGTTAATGCGCAGGGGCGCATTTTTATGCATGAACAAGTTGCGTGCCCTTTTAAGGGAATTGATAGTTTACTCACTTTCTTAAAAACACAGACAAACCTCATTTGTTTAGATTTTCATGCTGAAACTACCTCTGAAAAACAAGGGATGGCATTTCATTTGGATGGAAAAATAACGAGTCTTGTCGGAACTCATACGCATGTACAAACAGCTGATGAGCGGATTATGCCGCAAGGAACAGCGTATATTTCTGATTTAGGATGTGCAGCCGCTGAAAATTCTATGCTGGGTATGCAAGTATCAACAGTACTATCACGCATGATTACTCAACTGCCTTCAAAATTTGAAGTCGAAGAAAAGGGGCCCTATCTTTTACATGGGGTATGTGTGGTTGCAGATGCTGAAACAGGGAAAGCTGTTTCGATCGAGCGAATTCGCATTCCAGTGCCACAATTAGTGATAAATACTGAGACTGCAGGCAAGGAGTAAATTTTCAGCCATGCTATTAATCGCACTTGAGTACTTAATTTTAGCCTCTACGTTTACTATTGCCAAAAAGGTTCTATCATACAGCCCGTATCTTTTTCTTTTAACTACGCGCTTTCTGGTTGGTGGAATTTTTCTGGTCGGCAGCATGCAGGTGATAAAGAAAATTTCATGGTATGCGGTGTGGCGTGATCGTTGGATGTTTTTACTTGCCGGCCTGTTGCATATTTATATTGCATTCTTGTTTGAGTTTTGGTCGCTGCAGTATTTAACCTCTGCTAAAACTGCGCTGATGTACGCAATGAGTCCGTTTATTGCGGCGATACTGTCGTGCATCTATTATAAAGAACGATTATCGGCCATAAAATGGGCTGGAATCTGTGTGGGCACTGCGGGCATGCTGCCTATTATATCACTTCAAGTTGCCGGCTTTTCTGAGTTTTTATATTTTTCATTACCGGAGGCGGCACTCTGTCTTGCGGTTGTGTCAGCATGTGCTGCATGGTTTGTCGTTAAAGAACTGATGGCACGGGGGCATCACTTAGTAACGGTTAATGGTATCGCTATGCTTATTGGGGCAGGTTTTTTTCTTCCAACATTACTGGTACTTCAGCCTGATGCATGGGTGCAAGTCACAGATTGGCCTTCATTTATGGGGTGGCTTTTGGTATTGATCTTCTTGTCGCAAGTTGTCAGCTATAACTTGTACTCATGGCTCTTGACCCGGTATTCAATTACATTTATGACGCTTTGCGGGTTTTTGTGCCCACTGTTTAGTGCGGTGCTCGGCGCCGTGTGGCTGGGCGAATCTATTTCATGGCACTATTGGATTTCTCTGTGCGGAGTTATTGGGGGATTATTCTTATTTACCGCAGAAAAACAGATTAAAAAAGGAGTTTAATTTTTATGAATACGTTTCTTCGTTTTAGTGTGGCAGCACTGATATTGTACGGCGTAAGCAGTAGTTTTTGTGGTGCGCTGCATGCCGCAGATGATGTATATGCTAAAGATCGCAACGGAAGAACACAACTTCATAGAGCCGCCCTCGAAGGTGATATTGGCGAGCTGAAAAGATTCGCGGCATGGGGTTTAATGTGAATGACCCTGATATACACGGTTACACACCGTTACATCTTGCGGTACGAGGAGATCATGGAGCTGCTGTTGAGGTTTTATTTTTGTGGCCAGGGGTTGACTTAACTCTTACTGATTCTTATGCGCACAAAACTCCAGAGCAGATGGCTTGGGCGGCAGGCAAATTAAAAATTGCAGATCTGCTACAAAGATGTGCAAAATGGGATGGCGCGCTGGCTGCCTTTTTAGCCGCTGCTGTTTCTGTTGAATAATGAAATTAGTCCCGCGAGTTTTAAAAAACAATCGTTAAATACTGTTTTTTCTTACCATATTGACCGATGTGTATTCCTGTCTACTGTGTGAATGGTACGCTAGATCATATTCAATATACATATGTGGTGTGCCATGCATATGGTTATGCTTCAAGAGAAGTAAGAAGGAACTATGATGAGAAAAATAATTGGTTTGCTCAGTAGTATAGCATTTTTAGTTACTGGGATTTGGGCAGCAAGTCAAGGTGCTGCAGTTTCTGCACATGATCCCGCAGGGACGGCTGCTGAAAATGCCGGATTGCTGACAAAGCCTGAGCAACGTGATGGATTTTCTTTTCCACATCCAGTAAAATTTACTGAACTTAATTTTTCTGCTGATAGTAATGCATTTCAAAAGCGTATAAAAGATTTACGTAATGCTAATAAGGGAGCCGGTGAAGGGTTTCCTCAAGGCCTTGCTGCATACAATAAAATACGAGACGACCTTAAGAAAACTTTAGACCCTAATGATCCAATGACGGAAAAATTAATTGATGATATTGCTGCACGTGATTTAATTAAGCGAATGCAGTCTTATTATGAAGTTGTTGGGGATGTAGAGTCTGTTGCAACAAAAAGAAAAGAATTTGCTAGATATAGTCCAGTACAGCTTCCGTTAGCTCTTGCGCAGAAATGGACCGGAGTGTATGGACGCAATAAAGATCTTATTGATTCAAGTACTAAGCTGTTTGTAATTGGTTCTGCAGCTGCGTTTATGTTTAACAAATTTGGCGGTAGCGAATACGTGCGCAATAAGATTCGTGAGATTTTTGATAAACCACCAATCTATACCGTACGTCGCCGCAAAGCAGGATTCTTTGGTTCAAAACAAACTGATTTGATTAAGGAAGAAGATTTAATTTTGGCGCCAAGCACCCGCAAACAAGTTAATGAGCTGATCTTCCTCATTCGTCGTCGGTATGAGATGGGTAAAACAAGTAAGCGTAAATTTACGTTCCCTCATGTACTTTTGTATGGTCCTCCAGGAACAGGAAAAACGACGATTGCTCAAATGATTGCTGACAACACAATTGGCGATGATGGTAATCCAATGAACTTTATTAAGTTAATGGCATCAGACTTTATGCAAATTAAGCAAGAAGCCGATCGTCTTGCAGTGCTCAAAGAAATGTTTACTAAAGCTAAAAATCTTGGAAACACGATTATCTTCCTGGATGAAGTTGATGGGATGGTACAGCAACGTGGTAAAGATGCTGAGGGGCCAAATCGCGCGTTCCTCGATATGTTACTGCTGTATATGACTAAGCTTTCATCGCGGTACATGGTTATTGCAGCAACGAACCATGCGAATAAAATTGATGATGCGTTAATGAGTCGATTTCGTCGTAAAATCTTTGTTAACCTTCCAACAGCCCGTAATCGTAAAGCTATTTTAGAGTTGTATATTGAAAACTTGTTAACATCAAAAGGATATACATCCCAGCTTGATACTACTGCGATTGCAAATGCAATGCAGGGCTGTTCAGGACGCGACCTTGAATCATTCATTACCCGACTGCGCGACCGTCTTGATTTTGAACAAAGCAATGTTGCAACACCGGCACTTGCCGATGTTATTTTACGTGAAATGGGCAAAATTCCTGGTGGCAGCGATGATGATATTTCATTGCTTGATTTGGAAGATGAGTTAGCCCCAGAAGCAGCAACTAAGAAATAATAGTGCGCAAAATGTGAATCAGCCGCTGCTCTGCTTTTGCAAAATCTGTCATATCAATATGATGCGCATAGAGGCCACTTGTTTGAGCTGCTTCTATTTCTTGCGCTGCAATAGCAAGACGCTTTTCTTGATCTTTTATTGATTCGGTACTGCGCTGCGCAAGTCGCTCTGCCAGTATTGGAAGTGGAGCGGTAAGCCATATGGTAGTTGCGTGCTGCACGAAGGAAACAAGAGTGCGTGTGCCAGTAATATCGGGCAGAATAAGTTTTGGTTGATGCGTACGGAGCGCATGAAGCAAGCTCCGTGGTGTGCCGTATGATGCGTTGCCAAACGTGTTAACTTCTAAAAAAGCATGTGTCATTTCAAGCTGACTAAATGCATGCTGAGAAACAAAAAAATAATCTATGCCATGTTTTTCGCCAGGTCGCGGCGCGCGAGTTGTTGTGGTAATGACGCGTGTGAGTTGCGGGAATAGACTCAGCATTTTCTGCGTAATTGTTGTCTTACCTACTCCCGAAGGTCCCGAGACAATAATACAAGGCGTTGCGGCCATAGATGATCCTTTTTGATGATTATTTACTTTTATTGGGCTAGTTGTTTAGGGTCATAGTAACCGATGCCGTCTAAAAATTACATTATTTATAGAGATTGTTATGAAACAAAAGCGCCCTTATTCTTGGATTAAGTATGGACTGCTTATCGTTTGTTTGGTTATTTGTGGCGTAGGGCTATGGTATGGTTTTACGCTGTATCACTCTGGGGGTAAATCTGCAGTCAGTTCTGAAGGCACTACTGCTGCAGGTAGTGCTGAAGATTCTGAAATTGCTGTTGCTGATCCCATTCCAACTCAGGTGCAGTTTGTCTTACCTTCTGGGCGGCAACAGCATCTGGTACAAAATGAACAAATTATATTGGGTACTACAATTGCAAAAACGGGTGAAAGTGGCGCAATAGGTCAAGCGCTGAGTGATGGGGTTTTTCTTGCGTTTAACACTATCAATACACTGCACGGTGGCGTTTGGGGTAAAAAAAGAATTTCTTTGGATCAGCGAGATGATAGCGGCGTTATTGCTCGCGCATTACCACATATGTATGATCTGCTGAGTAAAACTCCTTTATTTTTTTCACCAATGGGAGAAGTGGTATTTGAAAAAGCATATCTGCCACTGCTGAAGAAAAAAGCGCTTACTTTATTGTTTCCTGCTGTTGGTATGCGGGTTGGAGTGGCGCCTGATTTGCCAGTAGTATGGTTTCGCCCTCCGTATACGTTTGAAGTTGAAGCGTTACTTCATTATGCGGTGAATACCATTAAGAAAAATAAAATTAGTTTGTTTGTAGAAGAAAGCAGTTGGGGACTTGAGGCAAAACAGGCTGCGATTGAAATTCTTGAGAAAAAATACGGACTCGCAGTGTGTTCAGCCGCATCATACCAACCTAATACCGTACTTATTCAAGATGCAATTAGCGAATTTAAGAAAACACGGCCCCAAGTGGTCATTTGTCTGTCAAGCAGCCGAGCTACCTATAATTTTATTCGTGAAGCAATCAACCAAGAGCAGCATTCAGTTGAATTTTTGGGGCTCTCTACACTGGCGTCGATTGCGCCACAGCTGAAAAAGTCACGTGGTGTCCGGCTTATTACAACTTCTGTTGTGCCTAATCCGTATAAGAGTAAGCTTCCTATTGTGCAGCAATATCGTAAATATATGCAGCAATATTTGCCAAACAAAGGACTTTCGACCAGCTCACTAGAAGGATTTATTGCAGGGTCGTTGTTCGCATATTTTGTGAGTTTGTGCCAGAAGCAAGCAGGAGCGGGAGAACTTCTTGAGACTATTGCTCGTGCATCAGCAAAAACAGTATTTAAAGGACTTATATTGCAATATAAAGATAAAACCATGTCTTGGTCGGTATGGCTTAATACCGGTGTTGATACTATATGGAATGAATACAGTAATGGATAAATACGTATGATGCAAAAAATATGGGACTGCATAGCTTCTCGGACTTTTAAAACACTCTGTTTAGTGCTGCTTACATTTGCGACTGCAGCTTCATTCATGGGAGCATTGTCTTTATTTCGGCCCGCTGATAATGAAGTTGATATTAAACTTATCGATATGGAAATGCGTAAGCAAATTCGTGAATTTGCATCGGTCGCAAAAACCGGTTTATATATTAAAAACTTTGAGCTGTTTGATATTACGGGAGATCATTTTATTGCCGGGCTTGTGGTGTGGTTTGAGTTTCTCACCGATCAAGTAATGCCCGACACTATTAAAAACTTTTCTTTTGTGAATGGTAAAATTTTAGATCAATCGGTGGGCGCCGATTGATCTAAAATTTTACCATTCA
>JBIKTS010000033.1:0-8577 GCA_044347985.1 Candidatus Babeliales bacterium | reverse complement strand
ATCCCCCCACTCGCCGCAGTCAAAACCGCAACTGCCGCAAACGCAATTAATGCTTTATGCCAGACAGCAAGCCTTCGCTTACCACACCCTTTTTGTGCATAGCACCACGCAAGCAGATCACTGAGCAGCGGATCCTGTGCATATTTCTGCACAAACTCAATACGCTTAATCAATGCGTGCACTTTTGGCCGCAATACTTTTATCGATGCCTGCTCTGCACGGGCACCTTGTATATCAACAAACAACTCAAGCAATTCACCATATTCAGGCTTCTCGCTCAATGCAATCGCAAGATCATCTGCGCTGCGCGCATGATACGCAGACTGTGTGCGTAATCCGGCTAAAGCATGAACGCTGTCAATCGATCCTTGCATGAACAAAACACCAAATAAAAACATGAAAAATCGAGAAACTATTTTGTAAATACCCACATATCCCCCTATAAAATGCTTATCCCCTCTTAAGAGATTACAGGGGTACTTATATTTTTTCTAGAATTCTTTGTTTTGCAAACAAATACCGCGCATCAACCGCAACCGACAAGAATACCCCTATTACTTGCAGGCTTTGTAATATGCAAGTGCTTTTTTCGCTTCAATCGCATGATCGATCATCGGTCGTACATAACCCGCAATTGGTTTTTTATACGCCGCATGAATTTGCTCGGCAGTTGCCCGCGAGAGCTCTGAAACCCACCGCTTACAATACACCGCATCAGGATCAAATTTTTGCTGCTGAAGCCACGGATTAAAAATTCTAAAATATGGCTGACTATCACACCCCGTCGATGCACACCACTGCCAATTACCATTATTAACCGCAGGATCATAATCAACCAATTTTTCAGCAAAATAGCTCTCGCCCCACTGCCAATCGATATGCAAATCTTTAATCAAAAATGATGCAGTTATCATGCGCACCCGATTATGCATATACCCAGTCTCATTCAGCTGCCGCATGCCAGCATCCACGATGGGAAACCCAGTCTTACCAGACTTCCAGGCTTCAAATTTTTTCTCATCATTCTCCCAATGTAAATTCTTATACACAGTCAAAAATGGCTCGCGATACACCCGCGGCTGCTCCAAAGCAATATGCCCAAAAAAGTCTCTCCAATACAAAGAACGTACAAGTGGAGCCGCGGCCGCCCCCAGCTCTTGAGTAAGCGCATGATACACTTCCCGTACAGACACTGCTCCCCATGCAAGATGAGCGCTCAATTGAGAAGAGCCTTTCTCATCAGCCGGCATGTCGCGACGCTTTTGATACTGCGTTAAGGTGACCGCATGCCTCAGTGATGCAAGCGCCGCTTTGCGACCTGCTGGAAGCGCATGCTGCTCTTGCGGCGGCTGAGAGAGCTTTTCTATTTTTTCAGGCAGCGTCTCATGAGCAGCATGCAGAAGCTTTTTATGCCACGAAATAGATTGCAATTCCACCGGTTTTCTCACTGGCACCTGAACCGCCACCCGATAAAAAGGAGTAAAAATTTTAAACGCTGCTCCCTGGCCAGTGCGAACGGCAGCAGGCGTAGTAAGTAATGCATCATCACACGGAATAAACGCAACGTTATGCTCAGCGCACACCGATTGCAATGCCTGCTCTTGCTCAGTGAGATGTCCAGCACTAGACACATTCATATACACCGCATCAATAGCTTCATGCTTCAAAACGGTAGCCAATACTTTAGCAGTAGTTCCTGCCCAGATATTAAGCATACCCTCGTGACGAGCACAACTCTTGGCAAGTTCAATAACTGCAGTAGAGAGATAGCGAAGAGAATGAGGAGTATAGTCTGCAGAATCAAATACATAGCCAACACTCACTGACTGAGCCCCCGCGGCAGCATTCAACGCAGTATTATCAATCAATCGTAAATCGCGACGGAATAGATGCAAAGCATGCGTATATTTCTTCATACAATCCTTTCTGTATGCAAAACAGCATACCATGCTATGCGCAACAAAAAAATAACCTGCGCCGCCAAATTATATAGAAGTGCCCTCGCCGCATGACAATGCTGATACATTACGAAAACATTTTATACATTACACAATATAATATGTCTTATCGACTAAACTAAATTGAGCTTTCACCTGATCCAAGTTATCAGCCTTGGTAACGATTCTTAAATGTTCACAATTATGGCGAGCCAAAAAATCTGGTGGCAAAGAAAATATCGTTCTCAAAGCTACTCGGACACCAGGTAATTCAACTGCATAGGTACCATTGTGCTGAACAAAAATCGGGACCTCAGAATTCGGCCACCTAATCGCAAGCGATACATCAACTCCTAATATAATTTTAGGCCAATGTGGCCAATGCTCCTCCATACGCGCAGGTCGAGCATCAATAGCTACCCACCGCGGCCGCTGGTCAATAGCAGGAGTCGTTCCTAACCTCGGAGCCCCACCTAAGCCAGCCACAGTCCCAGCACCAGCGCGAGCCCCCGCACCAGCAACTACAGGAACAGACGCTTATCGAGCGGGCGGTGTCCATTGCACAATCTGATCACCAGCAGGACGACGACAATTCGGGCAGTCTGCAGGCTTAGCAGGATAGCATTCTTGATTGCTCACGTGACCTACTGCTTTCCTACACATTAAACAAACCCAAAGATCTCCATTTCCAACTAAAGAGTAAGCACAATAAGGGCACTCGTCGTACCCTGCTCCCAGTTGACTAATCTGAGTAAGCAATGTGGCTGCTATTTCTGGAGTGACGCCACCCCCTGCGCTCCCACTGCCACCGCCGGCTGACACAGTTTCCTCACCCGCATCACCGGCTAATGCAGCTGCCGCCTGTCTTCGCATAGCAGCTTGGTATCGTGCCGTGCGAGAGCCTGCCGCTGGAGTAGATGCTGCCGCTGGAGTAGGTGCTGTTGCTGGAGTAGGTGCTGTTGCTGGAGTAGGTGCTGTTGCTGGAGTAGGTGCTGTTGCTGGAGTAGGTGCTGCCACTGATTCTTGTGGAATAAACGTATACGTCCTAAATTGTCCTGTAAATAGTCGATTGCCTCCACAAGGCAGACATATATTACGTCGTGATTGATAGTACCCATCAATCATCCCATCCCCATTCCACCACGGCTGCAAACAGCGCCTATGCATCCCATGCACATTATCCCCAACACCGCCCTGTCTAATAAGTGGAATATGAAGAATGATTTCATCGCCATCTTGGAAAGGACCGAAACAACCTGGACACTGACTCCGACTATCATTAGTCCAGCGTGCAAGCTCAGCAGGCGTCACTGGGGGCAACCCGTCAAATACACCTGCCCCAGGAGCACCGGCAGCGTGAGCACCACCGCCAACAACGCCCGCATGAGCACCACCAACCGGCTGCCTTTGGCCTCGCGCTTCTTGTCGGTGCCGCTCTCGCCGTGCTAGCTCTTCCTGAGCTACTAGCTGACGTCTTTCTTCTTGAGCTACTCGCTGACGTCTTTCTTCTTGAGCTACTCGCTGACGTCTTGATGTATATGCAGCCATACCCCCACTCGCTGCAGTCAACACCGCTATTGCCGCAAACGCAATTAATGCTTTATGCCAGACAGCAAGCCTTCGCTTGCCGCATCCTTTCTGCGCATAACACCATGCAAGCACATCACTGAGCAGTGGATCCTGTGTATATTTCTGAACAAACTCAATACGCTTAATCAATGCATACACTTTTGGCCGCAACACTTTTACTGGCCCTTGCTCTGCAAGCGCAACTTGTATAGCAACAAACAAGTCAAACAACTCTCCATACTCAGGCTTCTCGCTCAACGCAATCGCAAGATCATCAACTTGCGCAGCGCTGCTCTGAACAGAGTGCGCGGCCAAACACAAACTCCCTGTGCTACACGCAAAAACAGCAATTGTTAAAAACATTTTTTTTAAATTCATCGCATTCCCCAGAGAAGATTCTTAAAAAATCTTATGAGTAAAGTATAAAAAAATAATATAACATCGCATAGAATTTTATATGTTTTCTCAAAAAACATTGCAAAAATCAGCTCATTCTTGCACACTGCAGCCCTTCACAGTATGTATTTTCTTAGAAGTTGAATGACAAGACCAATCAGCGCTTATTCTAAAAAAATTACAGACAATTATAAGGCCTCAGTTGCGAGCATATTTTGTATATGCAAGACATAGAGACTACCGCCTAGCACAACACTCACGTAGTATTACGACAAATATAAACTATATCACCATCCAATTTTTGAAACTGAGCAATCTTGGTATAATCCGTGAATTCACCAGAGGCACGCTCATTTACCACTTGATAATTAGCAACAGTACCTTCAACTATCCCCGAAGGAAGTCGATACGCCATTTCCCCTGAATCGATATACAAAACCTCCTCCATATTTGGAACTTTAAGCAAAGAATGTGCTACTGGATAATTACTCAAACCCCAGTGGTCAAGAGCCTGACGTGTAATTTTAAAACCTTTTCCGAGACGTATATGTGACAATTGACCTTCCTGTCTCTCCACATAAGGTTGTCCTGGTACAGCACTCCCCGCTCCTTGGCTACTTATTGGAAATTCGGCGGAATCAGGCATACCGTGTTGCGGCACTCTACGCGTCTCTTCTGTCTCATAGGTCATGGCCTTGGGAGCAGGGTAAACAAAACGCAGGTAATGCGAATACCCAGAGTTTCTACATATCGGACACTGCACTGGCCGTCCACCTTGAAATGACTGATGTAAACAGTTCTGGTGAAACGCATGCGTCTTTCTAGTATCCATATAACACGCCTCCCCAGGAGTAAAATCGCTCAAGCATATCGGACATGTTGTACTATTGAAAGACCCCATTTGATCAGTAAAATCACAATCTTCCAATGATAAAGGATTGTGCCGATTATAATTATTTAGATCACCAGTGCCAACAGTACCCTCACCGTGAACACCACCGCCAACTACAGCACTACGACGTTGTAACTGCTGTTGCCGCGCTCCCTCTGCCTGAGCTACTCGCTGACGTCTTGATATATATGCAGCCATCCCCCCACTCGCCGCAGTCAAAACCGCAACTGCCGCAAACGCAATTAATGCTTTATGCCAGACAGCAAGCCTTCGCTTACCACACCCTTTCTGCGCATAACACCATGTAAGCACATCACTAAGCAGTGGATCCTGTGTATATTTCTGAACAAACTCAATACGCTTAATCAGTGCATACACTTTTGGCCGCAACACTTTTACTGGCTCTTGCTCTGCAAGCGCAACTTGTATAGCAACAAACAAGTCAAACAGCTCTCCATACTCAGGCTTCTCGCTCAACGCAATCGCAAGATCATCAGCCTGCAGAGCGCTGCTCTGAACAGAGTGCGCGCTCAAAAACACACTTCCTGTGCTGCACACAAAAACAGCAATCGTAAAAAACATTTTTTTTAAATTCATCGTATTCCCCAAAGAAGATTCTTAAAAAATCTTATAAATAGAGTATAAAAAAATAATACAACATCGCATAGAATTTTATATGTTTTCGCAAAAACCATTGCAAAAATCAGCTCATTCTTGCACACTACAGTCCTCCGCAGCATATATTCTCTTATTCATCATCTCTATCTGCGGAAGCTGTATGCATACTCACATAACTCGTATCATTTATAAAACATTCTTTGTTGTAGCAACATGCAGCGTCCTGGCCGCTAGCGAATCACCAATCACGTCATCAAAAAATTATACGCTGCTCGGCACATTCATCGGCGCCGAGCTTCCCGCCGCTTCGTTCAGCATCTGGGTACCTGTTACCGCAAAACATGACTACAATCGTGCAAAATCGATTGCACTGCAAGCGCCAGACGCACGCGAAAAATCAACGCGCATCTCACCAGAACTCTACAAAGAACTGTGTGATTATCGCCAAGTACTCAGCCTACATCTTGACCATCTTACTGAGCAGCGGAATCACCTTACACATCACCCTCTGGACAGAAAAGCAGTGCTCACACGCCGTGAAGAAATGCAACGATACACAAAAATCATTGCCGCCTATCAAACAGCCCTTATGCTTCTTCATACCATTAAAGCACCAACTGCAACCCCAAGTGGGGGATCACCAATCACTGAGCGATTTGCATCCGACTTTTAAGACCCTGACTATACCGACTTTTCCTTTTATGATATCGTTCTTACCTATATACATAATTCATAGCATCTGAGGTTTTTATGGCAATTCAAGCCGGACTCGTGGGACTTCCAAACGTAGGCAAATCAACATTATTTAATGCGCTCACCAAATCATCAATTCCTGCACAAAATTATCCATTCTGTACTGTTGATCCTCATTTGGCAATTACCTACGTACCAGACGAGCGCCTCACCCAGCTTGCCGCTCTTTTTGGCTCACAAAAAATCATCCCTGCAACTGTACAATTTGTCGACATTGCCGGCCTGGTAAAAGGAGCTGCGCAAGGAGAAGGCCTGGGGAATAAATTCCTGAGCAATATCATGGGAGTGGATGTTGTCATGCACGTACTCCGCTGCTTTGAAGATGAATCAATCACTCACGTAAATAATGTAGTAAATCCGCTCGGTGATTTTGAAACTATCGCAACTGAATTGTGTCTCAAAGATATTGAATCGGTAGAAAAGCGAGTGACAAAAATTGAACACCAACTGCGCAAAGGTAAACAATCACTCAGTCCCCAAGAAGCAAAAAACCTCGAACAAGAACTTGCACTGCTGACCGCTCTCACCCCATTGCTTAATGCGGGTGACTATGCAGCCATACAAGAATCGATTCAAACCGCAGTTGCATCTGGAATTGAAACGATTCCACTTCTCTCCGGCAAAAAAGCACTCTACATTGCAAACATCAGTGAAGATGATCTCATTGATAATGCGTATCTTAATAACAAACACTACCAAGCAGTCGTCGCCCGCTTTGGAAAAGAAAATGTTATTGCAGTATCAGCAAAGATTGAATCTGAACTGGCACAAATGGATGAAGCAGAAGCACGAGAAATGATGGAAAGTCTCGGAATTGCCTGCACCGGCCTTTCAGAGATTATTCGCGCTGCATACAGCCGTCTTGGTCTCATTAGTTTTTTCACCTGCGGACCTAAAGAAGCACACGCTTGGTCGATTCAACGCAATACAAAAGTTCCCCAAGCTGCAGGCACCATTCATTCTGACCTTGAGCGAGGATTTATTTGCGCTGAAGTGTACAACAGCAGTGATTTATTTGCGTTTAAAAACGAAGCTGCCCTCAAAGCGGCCGGGAAAATGCGTGTCGAAGGAAAAGAGTACGTTATCGCAGACGGCGATGTTATTCACGTACGCTTCAACGTGTAACTGGATTACGCATCAGTCGCATTCTGCTTCTCAATCGCCTGAAACGTTTCTTCCCAAGATGCCTGCAGTGCAGTTTTTCTATCTTTAATCTGATCATACTGCGCAAGCGCTTTATCATACTGCGGAGTGCCGTATTCATGATCGCCAAGCGATTCAACAGCAACAGATTCTGCATCATCAAGCTTTGCAAGCTCTCGCTCCAATTGGACAAGAGTCTTTCTGAGCGATGCAAGTGACTGTCCTTCAACAAGAGCCGGAGCTGCGTCAGTAAAGTTTTTTGCTCCGCTAACTGGCTTACTACCCTTGCTTGCCGCAGCTACAGCAGCCGCTTGTTGCTCACGCATATAACAAAATGAATCATACGTGCCCGGATAATACGACACCTTGCCACCATCGATACTAATAATAGATGTTGCTACTTTTGAAACCACATCACGATCATGGCTCACTAATAAAATAGTGCCCAAATATCCCACCAGCGCTTCGGTCAATACTTGCTGCGCCAAAAGATCCAAGTGGTTTGTTGGTTCGTCAAGAATCAAAAAGTTAACTTGCTGCACAACTACTTTTGCCAGTGCTACCCGATTTCGCTCGCCACCACTAAGGACTTTAATTTTTTTATGAACAGAATCGCCAGAAAATAACAAAGCCCCTAAAACTCGGCGCACTTGCGGGCGCATGGCTTTACATGAAGCTTTTTCAACTTCCTCAAGGACCGTTAAATTTGGATTAAGCGCATTTACCTGCTCTTGCTCAAACACGGCGGTTGCAACATTATACCCAAATGAAACAGTTCCTGTATTTGGCGTTAATGCGCCATATAAACAAGAGAGGAGCGTAGTTTTCCCCGCACCGTTGGGCGCAATAATTGCCACACGTTCTCCTCGCGGAATTTCAAATGTCGCGCCAGAAAAAATAACTTTTTCGCCAAATGCTTTAGAGAGATTTTCTACACGCAAAGCAACCTCACCTGATCGCTCCAGCGGAGGAAATGGAATACCGATCGCCGGAACCAATTCTTCATCAAACTCAACTTTCTCCATCCGATCAAGTTGCTTTTCCATGCTCTTGGCCATTTTAGCTTTTGATGCCTTTGCTTTAAACTTTTCAATAATTTGTTTACGTTGAGCGATCTCACGATTTTGCGCTTCTCGTGCCGCACGAAAATGTGCCGCTTGCTCTTCATATGCACGACGATAATATGAATAATTTCCTGCGTACACTTTGAGCTTACCTTTATTAATCACATAGGTCGCTTCACATACTTGATCAAGCACATATTTATCA
>JBIKTS010000091.1:0-3584 GCA_044347985.1 Candidatus Babeliales bacterium | reverse complement strand
CGCATCCACGACCATGTCCATCTGCAACACCTACCCCAAATCGTCCCGGCGCTATCTCAAAGCACCCAACTGCGTCTTCCATCTCTTCTCGATGCCCTTGAACTTCGCAGATACCAACTGCAGACTGCAGCACAAAAGGTATCGCTCCATTATAGACCTCAAAAACAGTGTTCCAGTTTGTTGTATCGCGCTCAAATCTTTCCTTGCCATAAGGCAATCTCAAAACAGATGGCAGGGCATCAACCACAACACCAAGAGCTCTATCACGATAATCAGCAACTGTATCTGATGAAACACCGCCTTGAACTACTGTGCCAGATCCTCCACCAGCAGGGCCAACACTCGCAGCACCAGCCCCTACTAAAGGACCAGCAACGACTGCTGCAGGAGAGCCACTTGAAGGAAAAATTGTCGCTGGGGCATGCCCACTCCCCGCACTGGCGGTTACCACCGGAAGCCCTCCTGGCAGTTGGGTTTTATGTTCGGACGCCCCACCATCCGCTTCTTTATGCTTTTGTCTATACATTTTTGCTGCCACAACCAATGCTGCAATAGTTGCAATACCACCAACTGCTATGCCAGCAGCAGCCCCTGCAGAAAGTCGGCGCTTACTTGCTTGCTGTAAAAAACGAGTAACCACTTTTTTCTCAGTCTGAGGCAATGCTGCCGCTTGAACTTTCAAAATTAATCGTCGCATCTCTGCCCGTTGAGCTGATGTAGGTGTCCCCGATGCACGCACCCACCTTGTTGCGTTCGCAAACGCTTCGTAAAGCTCCGCATCATGAGCAAGCACTTCTTCTGCTGCAATATAAAGGGGTGGTAAAGCGCTCCCCTTATTCCCGGGCATTACGAATACAGAGGTAAAAAGACCACACACAAGAACACAAATATACCGAAAATGCACCACCCAAAGCTCCTTATTTTAAAAACTATAATTTCTTTTATTTGCAGCATACGCTACATTTTATCACTAACAATCAGAATAAAAAAACGGTACTATACTGACCATTCTTGTCACAACATTCTTTTAATTTGACTGCAAAAAGCCCATGATAAAACATTTTACCCATCTTCATTTGCATACCGAATTCTCACTACTCGACGGTGCAATCCGCATTCCTGAACTCATGAAATTTGCCCAGCAGCAAGAGTGGAAAGCGGTCGGTATGACCGACCACGGAAATGTTTTTGGTGCAGTAAAATTTTTTGACGAAGCAAAAAAACATAAAATTAAACCGATTCTTGGCTGTGAAATGTATTTCACCCCTGATATCGCAATCAAAAAAGCTGATGAAAAGTATAACCACCTTATTTTAATTGTGCAAAATCGAGAAGGCTACCAGAACCTGTGCCGCCTTATTGCCCATTCGTATCAAGAAGGATTTTACTTTAAACCCCGCATCGATTACGCCGCACTTGAAAAATACAATAAAGGACTCATCGTCTCTACTGCGTGTCTGGGAGGACACATTCCCTCACTGCTCAGGCATGGGCAGCAAGAAGATGGAGAAAAATGGATCTCATGGGGACTTGATGTTTTTGGCCGTGACAGATTTTTTTTAGAACTCCAACCGAGCGAAATTACGTTGCCTGAATTTGTAAACAGCGAGCAAGCAAAAAAACAAGAACGCACAAACCAACTTCTCATAGCCGCAGGCAAAAAACTTGGCGCTGATTGCATTGTGACTGGTGATGCCCATTTTTTGGACAAATCTGATCATGAAGCACACGAAATACTCCTTGCTATTCAGACAAAGCATCTCATGTCAGATCCTGATCGCATGACGTTTGGTGACTTTCGCGGGTATGTAAAAACAACCGACTATCTCTTGTCACAATTTCCAGATAATCATGATGCGGTCTGGCGCACCGGAGAAATTGCAGATCGCTGCGACTTTACGTTTGAAACAGGAAAACTGTTTTTTCCACAATATCCCATTCCCCCTAAGCATACCGAAGCATCTTTTTTTACCGAGCTCTGCCAAAAAGGACTTGATGAGTTAAAACAGAATGATTTAATTCCTGCAGATAACTATCACGCATATGACGCCCGCTTGACCGAAGAAACGCAACTCATTATTAAAATGGGATACATTGGATACTTTTTAATTGTTTCTGATTTCATCTCGTGGGCAAAAGATAATGGCATTCCGGTTGGTCCAGGACGAGGTTCTGCTGCCGGCTCGCTGGTTGCGTGGGCACTAAAAATTACCAACGTTGATCCGATTAAATACAATCTCCTGTTTGAGCGGTTCTTAAACCCAGAACGGGTGAGCATGCCCGATATCGATATCGACTTCTGTGTTGCAGGCCGAGAAAAAGTTATTAACTACGTAAAAGACAAATATGGCCACGACGCAGTATGTCAGATCATCACGTTTGGTACTATGCTTGCAAAAGGGGTGATCAAAGATGTGGCACGCACACTGGGGTTTCCGTTTCAGGATGCAAACAACTTGACCGACCTCGTTCCCGATCAACTCAAAATTACGCTTGAAGAATGTCTTGAGCAAGAACCAAAGTTTAAAGAGCTCATGGCATCAGATCCTGACATTAAACATCTCATGGATATCTGCTTTAAGCTCGAAGGCCTCACTCGCCATGCATCAAAGCATGCGGCAGGAGTTGTAATCTCTCCTGAGCCATTGTCAGATGTATTGCCGCTGTACATTCCACCCAAAACAACTGAACTTGTCACTCAGTACAGCATGAATGACCTTGAAGCTCTTGGCTTTTTAAAAATGGACTTTTTGGGGCTCACTAACTTAAGTGTTATTGAGCAAGCACTCGTCAGCATTGAAAAAAATCATGGAATCAGAATCAACTTAGACAAAATTCCACTCGATGATAAAAAAACATTTGATCTCCTCTGCCTTGGGAAAAGTAATTGCGTCTTCCAATTTGAATCAAGTGGGATTAAAGACGTTCTCTTTAAACTCCAACCATCAAAGTTTGAAGACCTTATAGCACTCAACGCACTCTATCGCCCAGGGCCGCTTGGTTCAGGAATGGTGGATGACTTTGTTGATCGCCGCCATGGAAGAAAAAAAACGACCTATGCGTTCCCTGAGCTTGAACCTATTCTTGGTGAAACATACGGAGTTATTGTCTACCAAGAACAAGTTATGAAAATTGCATCGGTTATTGCAGGATACTCACTGGGCGCTGCAGATATTTTACGCCGCGCAATGGGAAAGAAAAAAGCGGAAGTAATGGCAGAACAAAAAGCTGCATTTGTCGCAGGAGCAACCGCACGTAATTTTAATGAAAAAAAAGCAGGCGACTTATTTGACCTCATGGCATATTTTGCCGGATATGGATTTAATAAATCGCACTCAACCGCCTACGCACTCATCGCGTATCATACTGCATACCTCAAGGCAAATTATCCCTGCGAATTCATGGCAGCCGTTCTCTCGTTTGAAACCGGCAACCCAGACAAAATGCCGCTCTATCTGCAAGAAACTCGTGATATGGGAATCGCGATTCTTCCTCCTGACATAAATCGCTCACACGAATCATTTACCCCCACAAAAGATGGCATTGTGTTTGGACTTCGTGGAATAAAAAATATTGGGGATGCA
>JBIKTS010000006.1:0-18786 GCA_044347985.1 Candidatus Babeliales bacterium | reverse complement strand
AACCGGCCCCTCAGAAGTAATCATATTTCCGAGCGTATATGCAAAAAGTAGTGCAGCACTTATGCAGCATAATGAATTTATTGTCGTCGGATCACTCGATATTACTGCGCAGCAGCAATGCAAAATAAAAGCAAATGCACTCATTCCGCTTGATACCATCTTGCATAAAGGAATTGCACATGCAACATTTATTCTCCCTTCTCACTACGATGAATCACTCCTTCAAAATCTTAAATCTGTAATTATGCCCGGACAAACACTCTATTGTTTTGAATATAGCGAAAATAATAAAACAGTAAGACTAACTCCGCGCCAGCAAATCACGCTCACCAACGAGCTCTTGAGCCACGTCAGAAGTATAGGCATACAAGTGCGCTTGCAAGTGCGTGTAGATTAAATCACTATATGTTTGATCATATTGCTGCAAGGCTTGTCGTAATAGATGCTGTGATTCAAGCTTGCGGCGTGTATGATAATAAGGAACTAATGCATTAAAAAAAAGTCCGCACAATTGTCCTCGTGTGATTAATTTATTTTTATGCTGCATGCACACCAATCTGCCATACTCACTCACCTGCTGTGCATCTTCAAGATGCATCGCTGCTTCAAGAAGCGCTGCGAGTGCTTGCAGCCGTAATGCGGGAAAACACAACGCTTCATGTGCGCATGTCAGTACTGCATTCCAATCAGCCGCTCGACGATATTGCTCAAGTGCATATCGCTGTAATAATGCAGCGCGCTCTCGATCAAAATACATAATCACATACGCAAGAGATTGAAACACTGCGGCTGGCGCATGCGTAGACTGCGCAAGTTGTTGCAGCAACTCTTCTGTGCAGGCGGGCACTCCTCTTGCCACATCAGTCAAAATACTTTGCCATGCATCTCTCTGTGTATTCACTCACCCTCCTGCAGATTGCTGGAATTATTTTCTTTGCTATACTCATGTTTTCTAAAAAACACACTCTTCTATACAGAAATTTAAAAAACAATTTCAACAACTTTTATAAAGGATTGTATGAAAATTAGATATATACTTCTTATCGCGCTCATCACACATGTCCCTGCCTGCTACAACGCCACAACGCCAATTGCTGATCGCAAAAGCCTTGCCGATTTTGTTACACTCTCTGAGCACTGTCAAGCATCGCTCCAGGCAACATCAGATAAAAATTCTTACGATGCATTTAAACGAATCAAATTGTTTTATTTGAATCATCGAAACAAATTTAAAAATATAAAAACACTTGATGAAAAAGTTGCGGCGCAACTTACACGTGATTGCGTAAAAACACTGCAAATCGCTTTAAGCAAAGCACTCCCCGCAGAAACACGAACAGCAACAGCAAAAGAAATGGAAAATCTGGCGCTGGCTGAGGCGCTTGAACAATTTCAAGTCAAAATGCCAAATCTCCTCAAGCCAACAACCACCCCACTTTTTTTACGCCGCTTACTGCTGCTTACACTCGTGGAAGTAGCCTGCTCACTAGCCGAAGATCAAATTACATTCGCAAATGACGCAGCAATCAAAAGCAACAAGTTTGTAAGAAAAGCCAGCCATCAAAATAAAGGTCTAAATGATGATGGCACGGCTCTCGATGGCCCAGCGCGCCCGCACAAATTACCCTCGCTTAAAACTCGCTTCACCAGCCCTCCTGCTATTATGACGCGTGGATATTTTTTTGAAATGATTGCACTGGCTCTGGGTAAAACAGCAGGAGTCGCACTTGTGAACGAATACTCACCCAAAGGAATCTCTTCTTATTTTCATACTTTTATGGAAGCGATGTTTCCTAAACTTATCGCGGTTGCGTTATTATGTATGGTTGCAAGCACACAAAAGAAAGAAGCAAGAAATGGCGGCAATCCAGAAAGCCGAATCGATAAAGCATTCATATTTAGAATGTGCATCAAACTTATTGCACCTATTATTTTGGGTAAAGCGTTTCTGCATAAATCGCACGCACTCTATAAACCACTTCAAATTGCTTCATACGCATTCCCATTTCTTGCAGGAGCAACAGCAACGCGTATGAGCACCGGTGCACTGACTGATTGGCATCAGTATGTTAACGTGGCAATTGATGGGACACTGGGATTTACCATTTTCAACGCTGTTCCTATGGGCATTGAAAAAGCACTACCACGCCGCAACATGAAACTCAATCCAGCACACAGAAGAAAAGCAATTAAAAATTGTGTGCGCGATGTACTTGATACCTGTGTGAAGCAGTGGAATAAAGTCGCGTTTAGTAGTTAGTTTTTGATGCAGGATTTAGTTTAGATTATTGCTCCATAAACCTGCATGAGTGCCGCACCAGAACTACCCTGTCCGCTCAGACATACGGTTTTGGCGTTGCCAAAATCCGAACTCGCTCTGCAGGGTGATCTGGCTGCTTACACGATTTACAAATTTAAAAAGAAAAAAAGCCGAAGGAGGGACCTCGCGAGCCGAAGTCTGGCCCATTTTTGCGAATATTTGAGCTAAAATGGGATAACCGAGGACTCGGCGAGGGAGCGTTCCTCAAGGCGATGAATGTAGCAAAAACTAATGTTTCCTGGACCCTTTGGCACGTGCAAGCCAACCAAGAAGCGTCAGCCCCGTAACATCCCCAATCTTGCATAAATCACTGGTGCGAGAAACGTTTTGCGCATGCGTGATCGCCGCCTGAGTTCTGCGCGTTGCAGCATCACGCAATGAAGACAACTCACTGGTTACTTTATGCAACTTAAATCCATTAGTACGGGCAATATTCGCGATGAAACTTGGCTTCAAATCTTGAGGCGTTCTCTCGTAACTTCCACTCAAGGCTCTGTAGTTTTTTTCAAGATCAACCTGTGCATTCATATGCTCAGCTACAGATGCCGGAACTCGATTCCCTTTCCAACAATCTTTCAAAACATTGGCACAATTAACCACCCCAAACAACGCAGTTGCCCGCAATGCCATTACTATCGCTTGCAGAAAATAGCGCTTTGCTGAGGGTAAAATATCTTTTTCATTCCACGTAACCTCAATATCAGTATTCATACTCTCTGATGCTTGATCAAGCAAGACGCCATCAGCAGAATCATCAGGCAAAACACTGTTGCCACCATTTTGCATGTGCATCATCATCATAAGCTGTGCCATCGGATCTCCCTGTGGCTGAGGCTGCTGTTTTTTAAACTTTAAGAGGCGCGCCTGCTTATCTTTTTTCAAAATGCGAGTAAGGTATATTGAAAGCCCAATAGGACCAAGTACCCACAAAGCCGATTTAATAACTGTTGCCATACTTGGCCGCTCAAGCCATCCAGCACTACGCAAATTTCCTTGCACAACTTGAGGCAGTGCAGTAAATCCTTCAATGCCATGCCGCGCTGTAATTGCAGGAGCTGCTGGAGAAGGCAAATCGCTTGATGCGGCTGCCGCAAAGGAATTAATTAAGCCACAAGCCACGGTTAAAACTGCGCTATAAAAACTTTTCATTTTACTCATACTGTATACTTTCTTTTGAGAGAGACGCACAAAATTATAATCAGTTTTATGCAATAACACTGATTCACAGGATACAAAAGTTATTTTTTTTGTATAGAGTAGCCGCTACAATCCTGGTATACTGACCTAAAATGTTTTAAATATGCATGGTGAGGTACCTATGACCAAAGCACGACGAGATTTACTTGATACATCTGCCCACAGCGATCGCACAATGATCATCGGGGTATACACACCAAAAGTGCGTCAAACGCAAGATCACTACTTTGAAGAGTTTGAAAAACTAGTTAAAACCGCGGGTATCAATCCGGTACATCGGATGCATGTCAAAATCAGATCATATGAAATTGCAACGTTTTTCAGCAAAGGAAAGCTTCAAGAGATTATTGATACCGTCAAAGAACATAAAATTACTGATATCGTCGTCTCGGTACAACTCTCTCCACTCCAAGAGCGCAATCTGCAAGAAATGATCGGCTGCACCGTGTTTGACCGCACCCAACTTATTCTTGAAATTTTTGATCACACCGCGCAATCAGCAGAAGGTAAAATCCAAGTCGAAATGGCATTTCTACAGCATCTTAAAACACGACTTGCTGGCCGCGGAAAAGAAATGGCCCAACAAGAAGGCTTTGTTGGCGCCTGCGGACCTGGGGAATCAATCAAAGAACATCTCCGCCGCTACTACGAAGGCAAGCTAGTCCAAGCACGTAAGCGACTTGATACTCTTTCAAAATCACGCGAAACACAGCGCAAACAACGCCTCCGTGTCGGCATCCCACTCATTTGTTTAGTTGGATACACCAACGCAGGTAAATCCAGTCTGCTCAACACACTCACAAAAAGCACCGTACTTGCTGAAGATAAATTATTTGCAACACTGGATACCACGGTGCGTGAGCTCTACTTAGCCCCACACAAAAAAGCACTCATTTCAGATACGGTAGGATTTATTAGTGATCTCTCTCATCATCTTATTGAAGCATTCAAATCGACGCTTGATGAACTGAAATATGCGCAAATGTTGGTACATGTCGTTGATATTTCCAATCCAGCCTGGCCCGAGCAAGCAGCTACTGTGCAAGATACACTTAAAGATCTTGGAGTAAAAAGCCCTCTGGTCTACGCAATTAACAAAATAGATCTTCTGACCCCAGAAGAACAAGAGGCTGTCCAAGAACGACTCCATAATCTGCAACCATATGTCATGATCAGTGCTCACAATAAAGAGTCGGTACAAAAATTGCTCAGCTATATTGCGGCACGTATTTAATTACGCTACAATACGACCATCTTTTAATAAGGGCCCATAGCTCAGTCGGTCAGAGCAGTCGGCTCATAACCGAAAGGTCCCAGGTTCGAGCCCTGGTGGGCCCACCACTTACACTCAAAGGATGTGTATCATGACAACAGCGTTTGCATGGACTGAACTCAAAAAGTTAGTTGTTATCGATCACGAAATCAGCGAGATAAAAAAAATCTACAAACAGAGTGAGTCAAAAGCAAAAATAGCGCAATCTGCGCATACGGCACTTATTGATCAGCAAAAAGCAATTGAAGCTGCCGCGCATACGATTCAAAAAGAGCTCGCGTTACTTGAACTTTCGCACAAAGATCTCAAAAACCAACTCAAGCGCAAAAAAGAACTAATACTTTCAGCAATGAATGCCAAAGAAACAACTGCACTTGAACACGAAATAACCACTCTCACGAGTAATCTGCATACTCTTGATGACAAAAGTATGCAGCTGCTTGATCAACAAGATATTATTCAGCGCACACTCCAGTCACATATGCAGCATATCGCACACTCATCTGCCGCGCTCAGCGTGCTGAGTAATGACACTCACATTCTCAAAGAAAAAACCGATATTGAAATAGCGGCCCTCACTGAGCAGTGGCAGCAACAGCTTCTTCTCGTACCCAGCGAGCTGCGAGAAAACTATCTTAATCTCCGTTCACGCATCACTAACCCTGTCGTTGCACTGCAAGGACAAAGCTGCAGCGGATGCTGTATTGAGCTGCTTGCTCAAGATATGCATAGCCTCTCTACACGCACGGTCATTCAATGCCGTGGATGCTATCGTTTCTTATTTATCCCTGATGCAACAACTAAACCACTGCTTGCTACGCATTCATAGGAAACGTCATGAACACTCAGTCATTGCTGCATGTTTTTACTGATGGCGCAAGTCGAGGAAACCCAGGACCTGCTGGCATTGGCGTGTATGCGTATGCAGAAACTCCTGAACATCCTGTGTTTGGTTTTGGTTACTCATTCTACCGATACACCAACAATGTGGCCGAATATGCGGCACTAATCTTAGCGCTTCAAAAACTGATTACGCTCCGCTGGCAAGGACCAGTTGCGATTCATGCAGACTCTTTATTAATGGTAAAACAAATGAATAATGAGTACCGCGTAAAAAATCCACAACTAATCTATTGGCATCGACTTGCTGTTTTGCTCAAAAGCAAAGTGAACTGCACTATTTCGCACGTACGCAGAGAACATAATACTCAGGCAGATGCTTTTGCAAACAAAGGCATTGACGAGAAAATACCAACTCCGGCAGAATTTGAAGAACTTTGGCGCACTGCGGTACCGCACATATACTGGCCCGCATCAGAAACCAAAGCAACACAGCAATCACTTTTCCCTCGTTAATACTCTGCTCATATGTCTGGATATAAAACACACTACATGGTTGCGGCCGGATGCGGCGCGTTTATGGTCATCTGTCTTCACGATGACCCCCATCTCTTTTCACTCATCAGTCCTACAAACGCCACCTATATCCTAGCAAGTCTGATAGGCGGTTTATTTCCGGATATTGATATCAAAAGCAAAGGACAACAGCTGCTATATGCGCTTATTATTCCGCTCCTTATTGCATCGCTGCTTGCTCACAAAATTGTATTCAGCATTTTACTGGCAACCCTGGGCATCATCGCGCCTCTTCTTCCCCACCGAGGCATTACCCATGAATTATGGTTTGTGGTAACTGCACCATTTGTTGGGCCGATCTTAGTATCATTATACTGTCCTGAATACACTGAGTACGCAAAAATGCTGTACCTCTTTTTTAGTATCGGAGCGATTAGTCATCTTATTTTAGATTTTGGACCTACAGAGCTCATACGCAGAACAGGTAAAATGCTTTTCCCAAAGGCAAAACGCACTCATAAAAAATAGATCTAGCCTTGATATGCCGCAATATAAGTATACTCTCAGTAGGTACTAACATCGCAACTCAATATTAAGGATTTCTATGAATACCTTATTTTTATTAATCGGCTTATTTATCTTTCAGTGTGCTACTGCGCACCTCACGCTGTATTGCTCTTATCCAGCATCCCCCCAAGCTCCCCTCACTAATCGCTACAATCTTATTGAAGCTCTCTATGCAGGGTCATTTAAGAATCCTGAACCTATAACATCTAAAGAAGAAAAAAAGAATAAGATGCACGCCTATAAAAAATTACCGACACTCAACCCAGATGCGCAACTCAATGCAGCGTTGCAAGCAATTAAAAAATCATTAACTTCATATGATCCGCTTACCCAAACAACTATTGCATCTCCCGATACGTGGAAGAATCTTGAACTGTTTACCACAGCAAGCAAAAATAGAACGAAAAGCGTTTTGGGTTCACTCAAAAAAACATACACTGCCGCGGGCGAAGTAATGCTTACGCGTATATTAATGGACCCTACAACAGATCTTGAAACATTAACAACACGACAAAACTGTATTAAACAATTGGTTGAAAACCAATCACTGTACGAATCAATACACACCATGCTCAAAACATTTAACGAAGAAGAACACAACGTTTTAAGCTTTGTATTTGCATCAGACCCTCTGTACAGCAACTTTCTCATGGCACAATTTCAGCAGAGTCTATTTCCTAATTTTGCCAAACTATACATTCCTATCGTTGCTGCCGCTGCAGCAGTAGGGGGTACTGCGGCACTGGCAACAGCTGCATTACAGTCAAACAACAGTGCAAAAGAAGTCTCCGAGGCGCTGTTACCAGAAGACTTCTTATCCGAAAAAGCAAAACCACACATAGGAAGAGCCCTTTCATTGATCCCAGGGCTCATGTTTTTAGGGCTTTCACCAGCTCTAATCTGGGCCGCGAGCCAAGCCGCAAAATTAATCATGTACGCGCATAGACGGCTTGTGGGGCTGAGTACTTATTTTAAAACAATCGAACAGATCCTATCACTGCACAATAAAGTTTCTATCCCCGGCATTAATGTACTAATCCATAATTACCTGGATGATGCAGATAAGAAATTGGAGCCACTGAGACAGATACTTAAAAAATCAACATTCAACTGGCATAAAAACATGAACATTAAAAATTATATAGGATCTCTCGGTACTGATCATACTGCTATCATTAAAGCCACCCTATTAGTACCAAAACTGCAACCTATTCTTTTTGATGGAATGACTCTGATTGGCTATCTTGATGCCTATTTTTCACTTGCACGCCTCATTAAAGAACAATCACCACTCATAAAAGCTCGCTGGTGTTTTGTAGAATATCAAACAAATGCATCTCGCCCCTATATCCAAGCAGAAGATTTCTGGCACCCAACCATAGGCTCACAAGCGGCCGTTACAAACTCGCTTAAACTGGGGGGGACTATTAAGCCTCAAACTATTGTAATCAGCGGGGTTAACCAAGGGGGCAAATCAACAATTATGAAGTCAATCGGCCTCTGCTGCTTATTTGGTCAAACATGCGGGATAGCTCCCGCACGCAGATTTATTTTCACTCCGTTCAGCGCTCTGAATACCTATCTCAACATTACTGACGATGTAAGCAGCAATCAATCGCTCTTTTCTGCAGAACTTGCCCGTGCCCACACCCTTCTCTCCCACGTAAAAAACCTTCCATCAAATCAATTTTCTCTCACCTTACTCGATGAAATTTGTACGGGAACCGAGCGAATCGAAGGAGAAGCGCTTGCCTATTCAATTGCTGAAAAACTCGGCGCATATCAGAATGGCATAACCCTTCTGGCTTCACACTTTCCTGCACTGACAGAACTCGAATTAATAAACAAAAAAATCTATAAAAACATGAATGTGCTGGTGCTCAAAAACAATGATCAATTAACATTCCCCTATACGTTGAATAAAGGTAAAACATCACAGCAGATTGCCCCTGACCTTTTAGAAAAAATTGGCCTTCCAAGCATAATGACTCAAAAAATGCGCTCAGTGCTTGCGCAACCAGATACTTAC
The DNA here is from genome assembly GCA_044347985.1 of Candidatus Babeliales bacterium. Classification (GTDB taxonomy): domain Bacteria; phylum Babelota; class Babeliae; order Babelales; family JAUPTZ01; genus JAUPTZ01. The sequence continues at coordinate 10,044 of JBIKTS010000006.1, read as the reverse complement.
ACCTACCGGGGAGACAACTAATGAAAACAAAAAAATATATAGTTCTTGTAACGTATTTTTTGATGACGTTTATCGATGCACGGGCAGAGCTTGAATGCGTGCGATCATCAATTCTTAAGAACTTTCCCGCTCATATAACTCTGCAAAAAACTATCGTCGATGAAAAAACCAAGCGTGTTTCTTTTCCCGCTTTTAGCATGAGTGAATACGAAAAGCACAATGCGCTTTTTAACCTTTTAGAAAATAAGAGCGCTCCTCAAAAAGCACTCAACGACAGTATTGATCAAAAAACAGTAGATGATCTCTACCTCTTTTTTTTCAGTCAAGATAAACAATCGTACTCAATTCTTGAAACCCTCTATCGTGGCCGCTCTATTAATGGCAAAATTGCACTTGCACACATGCTGATAAACCCTACTACTTCGCAAATCATGCTCACGCAAAAACAAGCAGTCCTCTCATATCTTCTCAATGATCATTCGTGCATACAAACCCTTATGCCTCTCTTTGAAAAACTGCGGGTATGCGAAGAATCATTATATAGTTTATGGAACACAAACGATCTTCTCTATTCAGAACAGGTCAAAAAAACGTTTTACCGTGGATCATTTAAAAAATATCAACACAAAGGCGGCAAACATTGGCTTGAATTCCATCGCCAGCGATTATTATTTAATCCGCTCATCAACGTCCTCAAAAACGATGTACTCATCGGCGGGTCCGTCGCCGTAGGAGCAATTAAAAAACAGGGTAGCTTCGAGCCTAAAGAATTAATCCCCAGCATTCCCCTTTCGCTGTATTTCCTCGCAAAAAAAATTGCAGGATCGACCCCCAATACATCACAATTTAAAACATACCCAACACGTGTAGGGTTAACACTGGTAGCCTCGGGGATTGAAGCAATTTTTACTATACCTGGATGGCTTGGAACGATGCGATCTTATAAAGAATTCGTCACATATGTACGTACGCGATTTGAACCTCTGGTAACGTGCTCAATGGTAATCAAAGAGATATACACCGAGCTCAAAAAACATCCTATACTTATGTCGGCCTGTGACCCAGAATATTCATTGCGCTATTTTATGGCAGGAGAAAATAAAGAACAAAAAAATTTGATGGACACACTGGCAAAACCAGTATTTAAAACTACCTCAACAGCTCTTCATCAACCCCTTGGCACTGTGCTGCATGCGATTCCTTTGTTTTTAGCAGCTAAACAGAGTTTCAAAAATGTTTTTCAAGCCATTGGCGCCTGCGAAGCGCTGATAAGTACTGCACTCTTTTTTAAAGAAAAAGAAGGCACAAGAATGCCATGGTGTTTTGCGTCGTACACTGAGGCAGAGCGTCCGTACATACAGTTAACTCATTATGCACACCCTCTTATCTCAGCAGATAAGGTTATTCATAATTCGCTTGAGCTGGGAAAAACCTATCAAGGTCTTATTGTTACCGGTCCTAATAAATCAGGAAAATCAATCAGTATTCGCGCCATTATGCTCTGTGTGTTGCTCGCACAAACACTCGGAATATGCCCCGCACAAAAAGCTACTGTAACACCTATGAGTAAAATTCTTTCATACCTCAATCCTGTTGATAATATTGCTGAAGGCAAATCACTGTTCCAAGCAGAAACTGAACGCATTAAAAAAATTGTTGATGACGCCTATTCACTGCCAGCTTCAGAATTTTCTTTCATCGTTGCTGATGAATTACTCAGCGGCACAGCCCCAACCGAGGGAGAAGCGGCGACGTGGGGTATTGCATATGGACTTGCCCAATTACCAAACTGCATGCCAATTATGGCAACTCATTTTGCAAAACTTACCTCACTACCCGCCCACACTCATAACTTTTTTGCAAATTACCATGTTTCAGCGATTAAAAACCGTGACGGATCATTTACGCATCCTTTCAAATTAGAACCGGGACGCTCTCATCAAGTAATTGCGCTTGATTTAGCACGAGCATCTGGATTTGATGAAGATTTAATGAACAGCGCAGACGCTTTCTTGGAAAGAAAAGGATTTAAGCGCGGAAGAACGCTGTAAACTTGTACTAAACGGTCAGAATCTTTACGCAAAAAAAATTACCGTGCTATAGTGACTCATGATAACCATAATTGCCCTCTCGTTGTTAATTTTGAAAGTGCTAGTCGTGCTTCTGGTAATAAAAACCGACACGTTCTCTCAAAACATAACGTGCTGGCTGACGTGATGCTATTACAGTAATGAGGTTTAACCATGTATGCTATTATTTTTTACGCTTTCTCCTGCCTGACGACCGCATACAGTTACAGCAACCCACAACCACTTGCCCAAACTGCAACTGCTACAGAACTACCTGAAACTCCAATTCAAAAACAATACCGCGAAGTACTCACCGCATACCGCAAAACAATTGGACAAAAAGGCTCTACCAATACTAATAAAAAAGCGGCTAAGAAACCAAATGGCAAAGAAAAAGTCTCATTTGGTGATCTGCCACTCCCGCCACAAACGCAAATGGAAATGGCACTTGAACTGATGGCTCGCCTTGACCAACCAGCCTACGAATCAGATCAGGGTGCATTATTTGCAGCAGACACCTGGCAAAGCTTACGTCTGGTAGACCAAGAGCCCAGCGCGCTGAGCGGTATTGCCCCAGGCATGCAAACAATATTTGGAAAATTATTTCTTGCTCGCATGCTCACTACGCCAACAATTGACCTTGCGCGGATAGAAAAACGACAAAACGCAATCAAAGAGCTGTGCGAGCACGCAGACAAAACAAAAGAAATTCGAGCAATTTGCGGCAACGTCAAACAAGTACAAGAAAAAATCTTGGGGCTGACCAACTCAGAGCATCCGCTCTACCAAAAAGGTCTGCGTATCTATCTGCACGATTTCTTTTTGCGCCCCGTAGCAAAAGGAAATAAAGGATGGAATCGATTCTCAAAGCTCTTTGGCGATGTGTGGTATGCAGCCGGCCCTCCTATTGCAGTTCTGGGCCTCTGGAGTGTATGGAAAAAATATAAGAAAGAAACACCTGGGTTGTGGATGGGAGAAAAAACAAGAAATGAAGTTAATAGAGATTTAAATGATGCAATCATACAAAAATCAAAAAAACTAGATGCCATGCCTCGTGAAGAAGGCAGCACAACAAAAGGTCGCGCCCAATGGGATGCATTAGCACAAAAAAGAACACAACTTATGGCACTGCAAAAAAAATTACAGGAACAAGGCAGATACCCTGAAGAGGTCCTTAATGACCCTGAAATGGCTACAATCTTAACCAAAAAAAGAATGCCCCGAACATTAGCAGAATTATCACAACTCCCGATGTTTACCAATGAACGCTCAAAAGAGGCAATTGAGCAGCGATCAGAAGAATTGCTTCAAAAGCGAGTGGATAATGCCCGGCAAGAAGCTACTGATGACCTTGGCAAGCTTGCAGCAAACACTTCACCTCTCTTTAAGAAGCGGCATCAAAAAAAATTAGCTGCTGCCGGACACAAAAGCTGGGCCCTATCGCAGCTACAAGACAAGCTTGAAACCGGAACCGCAACAGATGCTGACTTTGAAAAAGCTGATCTTTCCAAAAATTCTCTTGAAAAACGATTACAAATTAAACTATTTGGCAAAAGTTTATTTGGCGGACCGGACAAACCAACCGATTATCGTACTATCGCAGCCGTCCTTGCACTCATTACCGCGTACAACGGGGGCATTCAAGTTCCGGGAATTATCACCTGGATTCGCAACCGCATCCGTGCCGCCAACTATTTCTACAACCAACTGCGCCCACTTCGCACCTTCTTTATGGCAACTGATAAGCTCAAAACTATTTTAGACAGCAGCCCAGCCCTCAAAGAAGTAAGTGACGAGTTTGATACCGTTCTCACACTCAACAATCCAGATGTTATTAAGCTACGCGATCTGCTCATGGGGCCGGCATTTAAAAATAGAGTTCTTGGACACGTCCTGGGTGGCGACGCAGTTCTTGCGGTTGACTTACTTGGCAAATGCAAAGATATCGTGCTGAAAGGCATTGGACTACTGGGAGCAATGGACAACTACAGTAGCCTTGCTGAATGGTACACCGCCCTACATACGAGCAGCAGCAACCCACTCTGCTTTGCGCAGCTCAATACTGCACCGCGGCCATTTGTACATATTACCGATTTCTGGCATGTGCTTGCACGCAACAACCCACACTTAAATAGTATTAAACTGGGCAGCGGGTCTCCTCAGAATGCAATCATAACCGGTGTATTTGAAAGTGGAAAATCAACCGTGCTACAAGCAGTGGCCCTCAACATAGTATGCGCGCAATCAATCGGAATTTGCCTTGCAAAAGAAATGCACGCAACGCCCTACGCAAGCATTAATATTTACGCAAACATTAAAGATGACCTTGCCAGCGGCCGCTCATTATTCAGAACCGAACTCTACCGAGCGCAGCAGCTGCTTGATCAAATTAAACGAATGCCCGCTGGCTATTTTAGCTTTACTATTGCTGATGCAACATTTACCGGAACTGAAGCAGGCGCTGGACAAGCGGCTGCATACGCCGTAGCAAGGTTCCTCGGAAATATGCCACAAAGTGTAGCGCTTCACGCAACAAACTTTGTATCACTGAGCATTTTAGGCATGCAAAACCCAACAACATTTGCAAACTACAATCTTCCAACCAAACTCACGGGAGATGCAAAACAATCATCATATGCATTAACCCAAGGATTTGTTGATCCGGCACATGCCACTGCTATTTTCAGAGAAGAAAAATTACCGACAGCCATGATTGCTGAGATGGAAAAACATTTAGCAAAAACTCTTTAACGACACAGGAATTTTTATGAAAAAAATCATTCTTCTGGCATGCCTTGGATCTCTTCCTGCAACACTCGCATGCACCACGCAAACACCTCCTCTGGTAAGCAGTTTCCAAACCATGGGTGAAGCAATCGCACCAAGTCTTTCTGCTTTGAAAAAACCACAAGAAATTATCAGCTCACTTGATATGTATAGCACCGCGCTTGCAGTGCTTGAAGAAGGAGCGCGCTCACGCAATTTGCTATCACCATCAACCATTAGTCCGACCACCATTAGTGACTTGGGTATTCTTTTTTATGATGTCAGCAAACCACTTTTTACCGTACTTAAAAAACTGAGCCGTACCCAAACTATTTTGGGCGAATGTTATTTAGGCAATCTACTCATTACCCCCTCTGCAGACCGAGACGTGCTCACAAAACGACAAGCGATTGTACGCTATTTAATTGAACATGATGAAGAACGAGAAACACTCAAAAACATTCTGGTCGAATTTGCAAAACAAGAAGAACAGCTGCTCGCGCTGTGGAATAAAAACGATATTCTATACAGTAAAAATATGAGCCAATCAATTTTTGGCGGCAACATAAAACGCAAACAACGTGCCTCTATTATGGAATTTAAACGCCGCTTTTTAGACGTCTTTGAGCCATCGTCTCCATTTTTAGGACTCGCAGCAGCACAATTTATTAAAGGCCTCACTCCGTTTGAAGTAAAACCAAATGCAACCACAAAACAAAAAATTAAAGGTGGATTTTTTGATGGGGTAACCTGGAGTTTTACCGCCCTTGGTGCAGCAATTGCCTGGAAAACATCGGTTTCAAAATTTAAAAACCGCCATGCACTCCGGATTGCACTAAAAAAACGTTTCCAAAGTTTAATTGCGCTCAGCACAGCACTGAGTGGCATTGAAGCATACACACAAATATTTGATACAATTGACATGCCAGCACTTGAAGCACTCAAAAAATTTAAAGGGCCAGAAAACAAAGATATTAATGCATTTTTACAATCGCTTACCAGCAGCGCATTTAATTTGGAAAAAGGATATTGGAATGCTTCAATGGGTAAACTATTTGCCGCAGTTCCCCGCTTTTTATCACTCAAAAAACGTATCTGCTTTGCACTCCATGCGCTTGGTGAGCTTGATGCACTCATCAGCATTGCTGTACTCTATAAAGAACATGAAAATCTTTCAAACCACTTCTGTTTTGCTGAATACAAAACATTAAAAACAATACCGGAACTTGCAATCACACAATTCTGGCATCCAAATCTTGGTTCAAAAGTTGCTGTACCAAATGATATGCGACTTGGCGGCAATGAATCATACCGTAACATGGTGATTACCGGAGCAAACGCAGCAGGAAAATCAACGGTGATTAAAGGAATGATGCTTGCAGTACTCTGCGCACAGACATTAACTATTGCTGCTGCTCAAAAAACAGTCCTTACCCCGTTTGCACTTATTAACACGTATCTGAATATTGTTGAGGATGCCGGAAATGCAATTTCACAGCATCGCGCTGAAGTGCGCCGCGCCAATGAATTGATTGGACAAATCACCTCTGTTCCTGAAGACCAATGCGCGCTGACCGTGATGGATGAAATGTTTCGCTGCACAAATCCAGCACACGGCGCTGCCGCTGCATTTGGTATTGGTAAAATTCTGGGCAAGCAAAAAAATAGTTTGCTCGTACTTGCTACGCACTACTTCCAGCTCACAAAATTAGCTGATGAAAAAGAAAGTAGCTTTGCAAACTTCTGTGTGCACGCGTACAAACAACCAGATGGCTCATTTAAATATCCGTACAAACTCTTCCCGGGCATTAACGCAACCGTTATTGCGCTTGATATGCTTGCGACTGAAGGGTTTAATAAAGATATTCTCAAGTATGCTGATGAGCAGTTGAAACGTGTTGAAAGTCATGCATAGAGAGTGCTCCTCAAAGCGTGAATATTATTAAAACCCATTAAATTTTTGTTTCATCACAACAAAACATAAATGTGCATGGAGTTTCGCACCAGAACTACCCTGTCCGCTCAGACATACGGTTTTGGCTTTGCCAAAATCCGAACTCGCTCTGCAGGGTGATCTGGCTGCTTGCGTGATTTACAAATTTGAGATTAGAAAACAGCCGAAGAAGGGGCCTCGTGAGCCGAAGTCTGGCCCATTTTTGCGAATATTTGAGCAAAAATGGGATAACCGAGGACTCGGCGAGGGAGCGTCCCTCGAGGCGGATGCAGTTAATACAAACAACTCTTAGATACGAAATAATTTCTTTGCATTAGCAGTTGTCGTAGCAACAACATCCTTAACAGAAACTCCGCGCGCGCGTGCTATTTCCTGCGCAATAATCCCAAGATTGCTGGGACAATTTTGCTTACCGCGCAATGCTTGTGGCGGCAGAAATGGCGCATCAGTTTCCAGCAGCAGGCCCTCGAGCGGCACCGTTGCCACAATATCTCTGAGCGCCTGATTTTTAGGATACGTAACGGGACCATCAATCCCAATCATCCAACCCCATGAAATAACTTCTGCTGCAGCGTTTTTATCAAGCGAAAAACAATGTATTACGCCACGCGCACGATCTTTATACTGACGCAAAATACTGAGTGCATCGTCACCCGCATCGCGAATATGAATCACTACTGGTTTGTTATACCGCACCGCAAGATCAAGCTGGGCAATAAAAACAGCTTTTTGATGCGGAGCGTCATATGGCGTATGATAATAATCCAAACCAATTTCACCAATCGCCACAATATGCTCTGATGACTCATGCAACATTTTTTCAAGATCAGTAATAATATGAGCAACCGGAAGTACTCCCGTATCAGTAAGGCTATCACATGGATGGACCCCGATAGTTGCTTTAACCTGCAAATACCGTGCTGCAAGCGCTATACAATTATGCGACTCAGGAATTGAAGTACCTACCGTTATTAACTGCTCAATACCGGCTGCTACTGCGCGCGCAACAATACTCTCACACGCTACAAGCATATCTTCTGTCATTCGTTCATCTGGTTTTTTCTGCACCATGATATTAATATGGCAATGCGTATCAATCATACACTCAATCCTTGTGATAAAAACTCTCAATATGAGAAACAGTATCACAACTCACCTCATACAACAATTGTCTCAAAGATCTTCACACAAGTGATGCGCATCTTTTCATGATAAAATTGAGAAGCCCGCATAGAACAAGAGTTTCTTGTTTCTCTTGACAAAGAACTGTTCTCACAATACATTTCCGATACAGATGCGTTACTTTAAACCATTTAATCCCGGAAAGGCGAATATGAACAAAAGTGAATTAATAACAAAAGTGAGTGAAGATACCGCGTTTAGCAAAAAAGACATTGCGCGTGTACTTTCAGCAATCACAAGCATCATTGAAAAAGAACTCAAAGCTGGCAACAAAGTATCTCTCACTGGTTTTGGAGCATATTGGGTTTCAAAGCGCCCTTCTCGCTCAGGCATCAATCCTGCAACTAAGCAACGAATCACACTTCCAGAAGTTCGCATTCCTCGCTTCAAACCAGGCAAGCAATTAAAAGAAAATATCCGCAGCGTATAAGTACGTTTCAGAGGTTTTAGCAAAAGAGGGACAGTAAAAAAAAACTGTCCCTCTTTTGCTGTGTAAAGACTATCCATACACAAATTACTGGCTCTTTTTGCAAACAAAGCGTCCTACTCGCGAGGTTTAAAATTCTATGATATTCTAGCCGAGAATTTTTATGCATTCTTGAAAGGTTATCATTCATGGTAAAAGCAGCTTCTCTTGAGAAAATTGTAGCACTCTGCAAACGACGCGGATTTGTCTTCCCTTCAGCAGAAATCTATTCTGGAATTAATGGCGTATACGATTTTGGCCCCCTTGGCGCGCAATTAAAACGATTACTCAAAGCTGCCTGGCTTGAACACGTTCAAAGTTTTTCTGAAGAGGTAGTAGAAATGGATGGTGCGCTTCTTGGACCTGCAGCCACCTGGAAAGCTTCTGGACATCTTGATAACTTTTCCGACCCAATGATTGATTGCACCGCATGTAAAAAACGGTTCCGCGCTGATGATGGTTCAGTCGACCCAGAAAAAGCCTGCCCTTCATGTGGCAACAAAGCGTGGACCGAGATTCGTCGCTTTAACCTCATGTTTGAAACCAATTTAGGTGCGCTGATTGATGCTGACGCCAAAGCCTATCTTCGCCCAGAAACAGCACAATCAATTTTTATTAACTTTAAAAATGTCATTACCTCAACACGGGTCAAAGTTCCATTCGGTATTGCGCAAATTGGTAAAGCGTTCAGGAATGAAATCACGCCACGCCAGTTTTTGTTTCGTGTTCGTGAATTTGAACAAATGGAACTTGAATTCTTTTGTAAACCAGAACAATCAGATGACTACTTTAAGGTATGGCTTGATCGACAAAAATCATTTTACCTCAAGCTTAATTTCTCTCCAGAAGATATTCGCTTTCGGCCGCATGAAACTGATGAACTTGCTCATTATTCAAAATGCTGCACTGACGTAGAATTCAACTTTCCTTTTGGCTGGAAAGAACTTGAGGGGATCGCCCATCGAGGGGATTTTGATCTCAGCCGCCATAGTGAATTTTCGGGGAAAGACCTGGCAGTCTTTGAGCAAGAAAACAATCGTTCATACATGCCGCATGTGGTGGAATGTTCAGTTGGTGTTGATCGTTTATTTTTTGCATTACTCTGTAGCACGTATCGTGAAGACACTATAGAAGGTGACACGCGCGTTCTCTTGGCACTTCCACCGCGCCTTGCGCCGGTACAAGTTGCGGTCCTTTCACTCGTCAAAAAACTGAATGATCAAGCAGAACCAGTCACTGCACTCCTCAAAAAAGCGGGGCTTCGGGTGCAATCTGATGACAGCGGATCAATTGGCAAACGATATCGTCGCTATGATGAAATTGGTACTCCTTGGTGTGTGACCGTCGATTTTCAAACAGCAGAAGATAACTGTGTTACCATTCGTGACCGAGACACGCTCGAACAAGTGCGCGTTCCATTGACCGAACTTGCCACAAGACTTGCTGAGCGAATACGTTAGAATATTGACCCCATAAAAGAGCGAGTGATACAAATCGTTACTCGCTCTTTTATGCGTTTTTGAAAGGCATTACGCGCTCATGATTCAATCTTCTATTAAACATAGCTCTCCCGGAAAAATACTCCTGCTGGCCCTTATTGGAATTAT
>JBIKTS010000005.1:0-18994 GCA_044347985.1 Candidatus Babeliales bacterium | reverse complement strand
CACTTTCTATAAATTAACCAATGCTGGATTTGTTATACAGGATGAGAATTTCAGCTGTACAATGAGATACATGTTTTCCATGGATAAATGCATGACTTACGGATCTCTGACCGAAATAAACAACCGCCTGAGGAGTATCAATAAAGCATTTAATAACGCTCCTGAACGGCGCCCTCTAAAAATTACATATTTCGATATGGGACGAAAAAATCCACAGTATACCATCACCCAAAGAAACGGACGTCTCTACGCATACAAAAGCCACCTCAACCGGGAAGCAATCCCAGAAGAACGCATAGCAAGGTTCAAGAATTCAATTTTTAAAATTGTTCTTGATACCCTTGCATTTCCCGAAAGATTAATAGACTTTAGCTATGAATCTGAAGGTTGCTGCGTAATATCGTAACAAATACAAAAAAATAAGGAGGGTATTTTTATCCCTCCTTATTTTTTTTGTTTATATCAATAACTTTTTTTCATTTGCACGACCAGATCAATTAATCAAACCATTCAGTAAAACTTTTATAAAAAGCATTACTATAAAAGATAAAATAACTATTGATTTAATCTCAAAGTTTGTCATTCTATTCAAACAGCCGTAACCACATTGCAAACAGCCACATATTGCAGCAACAAACTTTTATTACAAAAGGATCCCCTATGAATCAATTTTTCGCGCTTATCGCGTGTGCCCTATCTTTTTTACATATCGCAACAGTTAATTGTTTTGATGGCATACCACCGTTTAACGACAGCCCAGTCTCTTTTACTAGTATGAGCACTGAAGCATCGCCAATACATGGCGAAGCTCGAATTATCACTACTGGCAGTCCGGTCATATGCAACGGACTTTCATATGCTCTCAACAATGAAGGTGGCAATCCAGACGAAGCTGCCTATTTTAGCGCCAGTGCATTGCGCCATTTATTTGATTTTGAACGCGCAATCAGAACCCCTCAAGGTAACCAATTTGTTCCTAATTATTCCGACACTATTGACCTTGCCCAAGAGGCTCGCGAATTTGCCAATCATCGCGATGCGGTAATTCTTCTCATATGCAAACAACGCAATACAAACTTCCCAACACTCTGCATGGTAGGAGAAAATAACTGCTCAGGATACGCAAATACACCGTATCTTGAAAACTTATTTACACGGGACATGCATTTTGTTCTCGATTTTGAATCAATAAAAACAGTTACGGTTGGAATGGTTGATAATCTTTCAAAGATGCTCAGAATTATTGAACAAAAAGGGCTTGAAGACAGATCGCAAAGTGTTGAAATAGGAACTTTTAACAAGCATATTTCAAAAACATTTTTGTCCAATCTTGAATGTTGGCTTACTATCTACACCGAAAGTTTTAATTGGATATGCTCAACGTGGCTCTACTGTCTTGTGACACAAGATGTAACCGCTCGAACAACCCGCGAGTCACTTTTGACACTACCAACAGCCAAAACCTCCTCTTGGTGGTCCCGACTGCGCCTCTCAAAACGAAAGCGCCGAATTGTCCCAGAACCAACGGCAGAATCACATCCAATATGGGGAAGCAGCCCTACAACGGCAATGCTTGATAGTTCATTTAGCTCAGCCACAAATACTTCTGATATGTCAGATGTATCAGAGTATGCAAGCGCGTAATTCAAAAAAACTGTTTACTAAAACTGATTAGATCTCATTATAAAAGCGGCTATCAATTACCTTGATAGCCGCTTTTATAATGAGACACTTTTTGCCCCTATCAAGCAAAAATCAACCAATAAAAATGCCTGAATACTTCAAAAAAAAGTCAATTTTGACAACTGTTTTTAATATGTGTAATGTATTGAGAAGTAATGTACTTCATGTTATTACTTTAAACTACTATTCACATGCTCTTTTTACATACATAAGCAACGTGCTTAATGCATGCATTAATGGTGCAGGTTGGGGAACCTATCACTATACTACCGCAACATACGCGTATAACACATTGCATACACAATCAATATACTACCCGTGCATGTCATGTACAGCGCGTATATAGAGGCAAATAGACTATCATTTAATAAGGGGATTTATGAAAATCAAACTACTCATGCTATCGCTATGTATTTTAACCATAGCACCACAAATAAGCCCAAGCGAAGGAGACTTATCAATAGATCGCCGCTCAAGCTTAGTACCACAAGGCACTCTGTTTAACGTCATGCAAGCATATGGTGCAAGTGAGCACTCAAACACCGCGCACGAGGCAGCACCTTTACCAGAAGGCTTAGATTCTGAGACTGCAGCAGGCCTCGGATTATCATCTCCTGTCCAACAAACCATGCCCGCAAGCGCACCGACCCGCTCGCGACGCAAATCGCTGACGCGCGCAGCAAAAGTAGCACCAGAAGTAGATCATCGCTCAAGCTTAGTACCACAAGGCACTCTGTTTAACGTCATGCAAGCATATGGTGCAAGTGAGCACTCAAGCCCCGCGCATCAAGCAGCACGCTTACCAGAAGGCTTAGATTCTGAGACTGCAGCAGGCCTTGGATTATCATCTCCTGTCATGCAAACAATCCCGGTAAGCGCACCAACCCGCTCACGACGTAACTCGCTGACACGTGCAGCAAAAGTAGCACCAGAAGTAGCACCAGAAGTAGCACCAGAAGTAGCACCAGACTCTGGGGCTGCCAAAGATGAAGAAATAGCAGGCGGTGGATACGGCGCTGCAGCAGAAGAAGCGTTACCCCCTGCACCTTTGCGCAGAGCATCAGCCATAAAAGCGGAGCATCGAGCGTCAATAGCACATATGCCAGACACCGTGTCGCAAGTAACGATAGATCAAATAAATCATCGGCTAGTAGAATTAGATGCCTTGATAGAACGAAAAAAAAGGATTCTTGAGTCGCCCAGCGACTATACTGCTGAAACTCGAAGCCAGCTCGAAGAAGCACGACTGGAATACAACCACCTTATTAAAGATCTTAATACGCTAGCAGCCGCGCCAAAAGATGGGACAGGCTTCTACTATTCCTCTTTTGTAAAGTGCGGAGATCACTTGTACTATTCACCCAAAGGATATCAAGACCTCCCTGCACCAATTAAGCATAACATTCACGTACTATCTCACCACGCTCAAAGAACAGACGCAGCGGTACAAGTTAAACTTGGAGAAGCCCTTTATAACCTCTACAAATTTGATGGTATCTGTTACGCACGAAGCGTAGAGCGTATTATTCATGGTAGAGAATGTGCGTTTCTTCGCCTTACTCCATCGGGCTTTGTTGAATTGACTCCAAGTGAACTCCTGCATATTAACCGACAAAGTTTTGAAGCATCTACCGTAATTAATTATGGACAACTATACAAAATCAATAAAATAATCAATCAGGCATATGATGAAATTCTGCTTAATAAGATAAACGGTCGCAACACCGTATTATATATTGCAGGCCTTGAACCATATAATGTCTTCTTGGTCGACGGCGAAATTTATTGTGTACAAAAGAGTCAATTAAAACTTTTTAAAGCAAAACAAAAAGACGCGGAAGATTTATTTACCTTTTCATTATTCAGCATCTTAATTCACACCGCAAACTCTACGACAAGAGAATGCACATTTGACGGCTCTAAAAAAAGCTGGTGCTGCTAATAATCAGAATTTTACTTATTAAGCAAATGTGCGTCTATTGACCAGCATATATGTGCTGGTCAATAGACTGTCATTCCATAAGAGGATTTATGAAGACAAAACTACTTATACTATCGGTATGTATCTTAACCATAACACCACAAACAAAACCAAGTGAAGAAAGCTTTGGCTTATCATCATCAGCTGACCACGCTCCTGCCGGAGCAGGAACAGGCCTCACTGCTACTATTCCAGTTCAACAAACAATGCTTGAGCGCGCGCCATCCAAATTACGGCGCAACTCAATTACACGGCGCAGCTCACTTACACGCGTGGCGCCGGCACCAGAGGCTGCTCTTAACTTAGGAGCAACACCAGAAGTAGTTGCTGACTCTGGAGCTCCCAAAGATGCAGACATAGCAGGTGGCGGATACGGCGCTGCAGCAGAAGCGTTACCCCCTGCACCTTTGCGCAGAGCATCAGCAATAAGAGCGGGGCATCGTGCATCAGTAGCACATATGCCAGAAGCAATCACTGACGACACAATTGCTGAACTAGATGAACGCATCACCAGATTAGATCAAGAAATGGAGGAATTAAGAAATACGCTTAATAATCCTGGCCCTTATGTAGACGTAATTAATGGCGAGCAAAAATTTATAGCGATGCAAGAAGAACTGAGAGAACTTATCTTCAGCAGAACCGTGGCACTTAAAGAGCTCCCTGAACAATTCAAAGCTCCAAGATACCCTTCTATTTTTAGAAAATGTGGAGAGTATTTATACTACTCATGCGACGGATATCAAAAACTCCCAAAGCCTATTCGCGATAACATCCAAATGTTATATCAAGACAAGCCGCGCCCTGAACAACCCACAGATACTGTTGTACAAGTTGAACTCGATGGAGAACGCTACGGGCTCTACAGATACAACGGAATCTGTTACGCACGCAGCATCAACCCTATCCTTAAAAATAAAGCCCATGCTTTTTTACGATTAACCCCCTCAGCTTTTGTTGCACTAACTGAGTCTGAGTTATTGCATATAAGTCGACAAAGTTTTGGAAAAAGCTCAGAGATTAATTACTGGCAACTCTACCAGATCGATAAAAAAATTGATGAAGGGTACGCTGCAATCGAAAAAAATAAACAAAAAAAACGTGGGACAAGGCTATTTATTGAGGGCTTTGAACCATATTATGTTTTTTTAGGCGCAAAAGATAACAGAATTTATTGCGTACAAAAAAACCAATTCAAGCTCTTTAAAGCAGTCCAAAACAGCTCAGAAGATAGGTTCTCATTCACATTGTTTAGCGTCTTAATTCACACAGCAGAAGAAGTGGCACTACGCAGTACATTTAGTGAGTATAAAGAAAGCTGGTGCTGCTAATAATCAGAATTTTACTTATTAAATACATATTCTTAGGCACGGCTGCTTAAGTATAAAAAGCAGCCTCTTACTCTTTGATATCAAGGACTTTTATGTTTATTTATATACTCGCATTACTCGCACTCATACCGGGAATGTCAATTTTCTCAACCGACCATACTGTTACAGCAATCAATTCACAGAATGTAAATCGCAGTAATTATCCTTTTATTCGATATCCATATCTTCCTGACCGCACAGGCCAACTCCAACAAGCCGGCAAGATATCAAAAAGCACTACGCTGCTGTATTTACACAGAGAGCACGCAACATTTGAACCAATACGACCAGAAGATGAATCAACTGAGGTACACTTTGTGTCTCCTAAAAAATTAATCTCCCTCAAAAGAGATTATCAAATTCTCAACCAATTATTCCGTCTTGCAGAAATTAATGGAGAACTCTTTTTAATGAGTGTGCAAAGAAGAACTTATTATGAAATCACGCCGAATGGCAGCGTACAATTTGTACCTATTTTGCCTACAGGAGAAAGAAGATACTTTAATAACATAAGTATTTTTAAACGTATCAATAAAATCGCGCGCGCGTGCTTTAAAATAATTACCGCAGGTAATGAATGCACTCTCTATATTAATGGTCGCCCATGCCGCATCACGCAAACCCATGATCAGTTGTATCTCACAACCGTAGCAAGCAGAAGACGTGTAGCACCAGAACCACTCCCTCTTGTATATGCTCTTTTAAGCTTGTGGCATACGCATGCAGAAATCAGATCCAAAAAAGCTCATATAAACTTATTTGTCAAACCATCTTGCTGTTGCATCAGCTAATATAACAATCTAAGGACATAATTATGAAAAAACATATTCTCTTTATAGCTTTGCTGGCGACAGCATATTCCATACAGTCAGGTGATGCTCCCATAAAACGGGTTCGAATGAGCAACGTAATCCCCAGCACCAATTTTCCTTTTTTGATGCATCCCTACCTACCGGTAAGAATAGCAGAAAGCAAAAAAGCATCCGGTGAATGGAGCCACTCAGTCAATCTTGCCCTTTCACCATCAGGCGTAAGTGATGCAAAGTATCGATTAATTCTTTGGTTTGATGAATTATACCTCATGAGATTTGCTGCATCAGAACTTCCAGAAGGTGCAGAATCAAAATTCCCAGTCTTATATGGTATTGATCCGTATACCAACAACATACTCACAGAAGATGGATGCCCAAGCGCTGATACAAGTACTATTCAATATTTTGAAAATATTGAAACTTTTGAAGAGATAAACAACTTAATGCATCGAATTGCGCACGCACTGCGCATTAAAATAGCTACCAACCCAGCAAAGCCGTTTCTCAAAACGACTTTCAATGGCGTTGCCTATCGCATACATCAAGCAGACGATAATAATTTCTATATCAGCCCAAAAGACGGCACAGGTCGAAGACCGAAATTATTACTCTATTTTCTATTCGCGGAATGGGTTCTTTCGCCTTTCAAAACAACACTGCATATTCAAGATGCGCTCATGCCAGCGACTGCATCGTGCCGCTGCGTTATTTCATAAGCGCATTTGCTATTCGTCTGCTACCGGCTGAAAATAGCCAAGCCAGCGATCCAGCACGATAGCAACTGCAGCACGTACCGATAAATGATTATATCGAGTAAATCCGTACAGCGGTGTCAGTACATACTGGCATCGCTGTAATAATTCTTGCGTCATTCCTTGGCCCGTACCAAATAATACAGCAATCGGAGCTTTTGACTGCCACGCAATAGCTTGCTCATGAAACGCTAACGATGGCACACCAACAACTGCTCGTGCAGAGGTTGCAATTTTGATTGGCGCTACGCCACCATGCAGCGCTGCAATAGCAGCTTCAGCATCAGCAAGTGAATCAACTACTTGCACACAACTCATTGCATCAAATCGAGTATGATTATACATACGCCCTTGATCGGTATGCCAAAACTGAAAAAATACTCGAAGTAGCTCTTGCTGATCTTTGAGTGGCGTTACAACAAAAAACTTTTTCACTCCATACGTTGCGCTGCTGCGCGCAATATCATGCACATCAATAGTCGTCACCGAAGTGGTACCAGGCACCGGTTCTTTCCGACCAATTAATACTTGATCATGCATTAAAATAACGTAGTGCGAAGGAATCACACCACCAACTTCACTCCGCTGAATATCAGAAAGCATAGCAGTCCGGAGCCAGCCAAAATGTTGATACACTGACTGTTGTACTGCTGTATCGTGACGCCACTTTTCAATTTTGCCATGATCGCCGCTCAATAATACCGCAGGGACCGACAAGCCCTTCCACTCATTCGGTTGGCCGTAGGCGGGATAATCAACTAAAGGCCCACTAAATGAATCGTGCTGTACTGACTGGGCATCGCCCACTACTGATGGGACATACCGAAGCAGTGATTCCAAAAATACCTGCGCAGGAAGATCTCCCCCCATAAGCACATAGTTTCCTATACTCACTTCAATACCGTTATAATGCGTAATAACGCGACAGTCCACACCTTCATAGCGCCCACACACCAGAACAATGTGTCGTACTGCCGTATCTGTATTCGATTCTTGCACAGACTGACTCGCAAGACTCCACTCAGCCACAAACGTTTGACAAAGTCGCTGCGTCAACAATTGGCCTGATGGAGTAAAAAAAATCACCGGCGCTTTTCCATACTGCGCCCATGCATGTTCAATAGCAGCAGAAACAATTGGCGCTTTGAGCACCATGCCTGCTCCTGGGCCACACGCAGGTGTGTCAATGCGCTCCTTAGGTGCAGCATAGTCAGACAACCGAATATACTGTAATTCAAGTGCGCCACTCTGGCACGCACGCGCAATCAAACTGGTACGTGACCACTCTGTAAACAATTCAGGAAACACCGTAACAATTGACACAACCACTTTAGACATACACAAACCTTTAAAAAAAAGGAGAGCTTCCAAACGAATTCGGAAAGCTCTCCTGTATACTTTTATTACTCAACAACTATTCAAGAATCTCAAGCACCGCTCGTTTTTTCTCTTTTGTCGCTGCTGCATGCACTAATGTGCGAATTGAACGAGCAGTACGCCCTTCTTTGCCAATTACTTTTCCTAAATCTTCAGAAGCTACACGCAACTCAATAATCGTCGCTTGCTCACCGCTGACTTCAGAAACTTGTACTGACTCAGGCTTGTCTACTAACTTCTTAACTATGTGCTCTACAAGATCTTTTAACATGGCTCATCTCCCTACTTATCGCTACTACCAGACCTGCGCGCCTACTCTCCTTATGATTAGCAGCGCACACAATTTTGTATTCTACTTATCTCAAAATCTAGATGCTTATGCTGCCGCTTTAACACGTACACGCTTAACAGCAGGCGCAGACTCAGCTGCTACCGCAGCTACTGATTGAGCAGCATGTTGCTTCATCAATTTAGTAACTGTTGCGCTGCATTGAGCGCCTTTTGAAACCCATTCTTGAATGCCTTCAGCATTGAATGTAATAATTTTATGAGTAAGCGGATCGTACGTACCAAGTCTGTCAAGACATGCTCCGTCACGTTTTTTACGAGAATCTATTGCCACGATACGCCAATACGGACGATTTGTGCGCCCTGCGCGACTTAAGCGAATTGCAACTGCCATATGCTTTATACCTTTGTTTTTGTCGAATTAAATTACCACTGTTATCTACAATTATCTCAGCCTTTTATCGGCGCCACGCACCAGACTTCTTCATCATTTTAACAAATTGCTTACTTTGTTCAAATTTTTCTATCAATTGATTTACATCTTGCGCAGTTACCCCCGCCCCCTGAGCAATTCGTTTACGCCGCGAACCGTTCAAAATAGCGGGAAGAATTCGCTCCTTTTTAGTCATTGATGAAATAATGGCACGGAACTTTTTCATCTCCTGCTGCCCTTTTTCAACCGCTTGAGGTGAAAGTTGAGCAACCCCCGGCAAATAGCGAGAAAGTGTCTGGAGCGCACCCACTTTATTCACCATATCAATTTGTTCTAAAAAATCTTGGAGCGTAAAATCTCCGCCCATCATACGATTTGCTACACGCTCTTGCTCATTTTTATCTACCAACTCATCCGCTTTTTCAAGTAATGTTGCAAAATCACCCATTCCTATCAAACGCGAAACCATGCGCTCCGGCACAAACGGCTCTAAATCATCAAGCTTCTCACCCACGCCAACAAACCAAATAGGCTTGGACAGGGTAACGCGAAATGCGAGTGCAGCTCCGCCCCGTGCGTCACTATCGCACTTACTCATAATTGCACCATCAAACCCAATTGCTTTTAAAAATGTACGCGCAACCGAAAGTGACTCTTGACCGGTCATGCCATCAAGTACCAAAATTTTATACTTCGGCTCCACTGCTTTTACCACAGCTGATAGCTCAACAGTTAGCTCTTCATTGGTATGCAGCCGCCCTGCTGTATCAAGTAAGAAATATTCATAGCCATTTGCTTTTGCATATGCAGCAAGTTCTGTTGCCGCTTTTACCGGATTAGTGGCTGTTGCTTCCTTATAATCTATGCCGACTTGACCTGCCAAAATCTTTAGTTGCTCACGAGCAGCAGGACGATAATAGTCAACAGAACCACATAAAATTTTACGCTCTTTCCCTCGTTTTTTCGCCTGATTTTTCAAATGCCGTGCGAATTTGGCAAGTGTTGTCGTTTTACCAGCACCCTGCAACCCAAGAAATAAGACTGTTGAAGGAATAACAAACGTAGGCACTTCATTACTCCCCGCAGGACCAGATAGCAATAAAAGTAACTGCTTATGAATTTGCTTTAATAGTGCCGCGCCCGGATTTTGCAGTTTTGCAAACGACGAAACATCAATCGTGCGACGCATATCAGATAAAAAAGTTTCAACAACCTCATACGGCACGTCACCTTCAAGGAGTGCTTCTTCAAGCTGCAAATACAGCTTATCCAGCTCTTCCTGTCGCACTTTGCCACTGCCACGAACCCACGAAAAAATCGAAGTTATTTTGCGTGAAATAAAATCAAACATGCAGTCACCAAACTAAAACAAAATATAAAATGAGAATTACTGTACAGTAAGAAGATGGTGCCGGGAGACGGAGTCGAACCGACGACACAAGGATTTTCAGTCCTCTGCTCTACCACCTGAGCTATCCCGGCAAAAACATGAGAAGCATCGTACCGGTAAAAGTACGACATGTCAAACGATATTCATGCGCAAACACGGTTCCACCAAAGAGATTTTTACCCCCAGTACTGCAAGCAAGATAGATCACCCATAACGAGAGCAAATTTCTTATTACATTAAACTACAAGCGCTCTCTTCTTCTGCTCCATACGTTCTTAGAAGATCTGCAGCAGGCGGATTATGCTGAGCATAAAAGAGTGGGTTATGGTCCTCTCCATTTTTTACATTCGGATTAGCTCCACGCTCAAGAAGTACTTGAATAGCTTTAATATTGCCTGCTCCTACAGCTAGATGTAAAGGGGTATCACCGCGCAAGTCGCTCTTATTAATCTCGGCACCACGATCAAGCAAAAGCCTGATGATTTCAAAATGTCCAGACTGAGCAGCATAATGAAGAGCAGTCCTTGCAACAAAGCCGTCTACCTGATTCACAGCACTATCACGATCCAGCAATGCTCTAACAATGGTAATATCTTTTTTCCCTGCAGCTACATGTAAAGGAATGAAGCCATGGTCGTCTATCTCATTTACCCCAGCGCCACGATCAAGCAATAGTTCCACTATTTCACCATGCCCACTTTCTATAGCTCGCATGAGTGCAGTGTGACCAGATTGATCTCTATTTTTTATATCAGCGCCATGGTCAAGCAATAATCTCACTACTTTAGTGTGCCCGTATTCAGCAGCCACCCCGAGTGAAGTTTGATCATACGCAGTTTTCACATCCACAATAGCTCCACGACCAAGCAATGCTCTGACTGTTGCAACATGCCCGCTTCGTGCAGCACCGACTAGAGGGGCACTATAAGAACCACTTTTTTTATTTATATCCATACCACGATCAAGCAATGTTAATAGAAAACCTGTGTCGCCGTCGACCGCAGCAATACATAAAGCATCATCGGCAGCAACAACACCTTCGTGATCAGCCCCACTGCCTTCAGTTGATTCTGCAACCCTTCTCTTATAAGCCATTAAAAGATCTGCGACTTCAGAATAATTTTCTTTTAAAGCATAATAAATAGGCCCATCGTTTGCCACATTAACATCAGCGCCACGATTAAGTAATGCCCTTACAATTTGAATACAATTCTTGCGTACGGCAAGAACAAGCGGACGCTGGCTACGAAAAAAAGCATCTGGAATCGCTCTACCATCAAGCAATGCCATGGCAACTTTAATATAACCCTTTTCTATAGCAAGAATCAGTGGGCTGTAACACTCACCTGTAGCTACACAAAAAATAAAAAACGCATTCACATCAGCACCAGAAGCAAGCAGCATGTTAACGACTTCAAGATTGCCTGTTCCTACGGCACAGTGTAACGGAGTAACCTCTAACTTAGTTTTCGCATCGACATTAGCACCGCGCTTAAGCAATGCTTGTACCACCGCAACACAATCTCCCAGTGCAGCAATGTGTAGCGGGGTATAGCCACTGTTGTCTACGACAGCACTCACATCAACACCATCAAGCATTGTCATAAAAGCTTCAACATCCCCAGCTTTTGCGGCAGAAAGTAAGGCGTCCGAAACTTCGCCACAAACACCACTCCCTGCGCCAGCAGGAGCATAATCAGAAGCTATTATCACACCACTTGCTGCTACAACAGCAAGTACGCTCATCACGAAATAAGTTTTTATAAAAGCAGTATTCATATCCATAATCCTTTCATTAAACAATAACCACTGAGGTCATTCTAGTGTGAACTCAATCAACTTGTCTAACTAGCATAAGAGGGCCGGAGGCAGTTTGCACATACATGTCAAACGCAAACAATTGACTTGCCGCCAGATTACACCGCACACTTGCGCGCCATTATAAATCAAGGTGAACAACATGAAACTATACTCCGTACTCTTTTGTACTCTTGTTGCAACACTCTTACATTCTCCGCACGCATCAGGCGTGCCTGATGCGTCACCAAGCATCGCCACACATTTAGAAACATGCTACGCGTTGCGTTGCCTGTGGACCGCATTGTACGGAGAAGAAAACCCCCTTGAATGCCTCATACAAAACTACGAACAAGCAACAACGGTGCTTGCAAGCATACAAAAAAACATACAGAAAAAACGATCGCAGCAGATCCCCCCGCTGCTCGCAAGTATTCAAGCACAACTTGCAGAAATTCAAGCCCGCGCAACAGAATTACTTAATCAATATCAACTCGATACACCACTTGCAGCGGCAGACGTATCCCCACTTATGCTACCACCGCCAACCAGTTACACCGCAACACCACTCATCACATCAACCCCTGATTTAAGTCAAGCGGCAACACAGCAGCTTTTGGCGCTTATGCAACAACTGCCACAACAACCGTATATGTATTCGCAACAACCCCACACAGAGCTTAAAGAGCAACTCCTCTTATTTGGAATAGGAATTTTAGTACTCGCCTGCCTTACATACGGCATCAAGTACACACTCAACACTAATACTAAAAATCTAAAAAAACACCTTCATGGTATTAATCAAGCGTGCACCAAGCTCCATGGAAATGGGCGAAGTTGTGGAATAACGGCACAAATGGAATGTCTCGCCAATAAGCTAGCATCCACAAGGAGATAACTGTGAATTACAAATATTTTACCCTCGCATGTCTCTTGATTATAACCGGAGAGCACTGGTATAAGCCGCTGCAAGCATCTCCAATCACACCTGTCTACCGCGAAGAACTTACAAAACTTGCAACCCTCTTAGCATACACACCAAAAAACATTCGCCAAAAAACATTAAAAACTATTGAAGCGTTGCTCACTCCCGAGCACTCAACCGAAGAAATTAAACAAAGGCTTATGCAACTCATAGAAACAACACAGTACCGCATTCAGGCATCGCACATTCCGCGCGACCAGCTCCGCATGCTGCCTCCGTACATGGATCCTCAATACAATCCATACAACCCTCACAATCATCTACAAATCATTTGGCAACTGCTTTTGTATTGCGGTATTGGCTGCTGCGTATACCTTGCTATATGTGCGCTGCAAGATAATCATGCATCCTCAATTCTCTCAAACAAAAGTAAAAAAAGTGATCTTGCCACCATTCAAAGTCGCCAACAAGCACTTGAGAAAGCTGCAAGAACTACTCATGCGCTTTCAGAAGCGCTTGCACAAAGGCGCCGCTCATGAAATATTTGTATCTGATTATTGCGGGCGTAAGCGCTGCACTTCTTATAAACACTACTAAAACACTCTGTGCCGAGCTAGAACAAACGCACAGCGGTATAACCAATATTGATACATTTACTGTGCTCCTGCGCGACGCGTATGGAACACATAACCCATTCCAAAAACTCCCCGAAATTATTCAAAGTAGTTACACAAAACTAGAAGAACTTGTTGCGTGTTCAAACGAAACTTCAAGCACAGCATACCTCAATTATACTCAAGAACTGTTTGCTCTTGTAGCAGCAATAAATCAAACATTAGATGAGTATATTGCAGCACATAAAGAAGAAAAATTTCGAGAATCAATTCTTGCACGCATCATGATGCTCTGCCATAAAAGTTTAGATTTACTTTCACAAGATCCTCAAAACTTCGGTCACTTGCCGGCACTCAATCGAGCAAAAAACAAAAAAAAACACCGATTCATTCCATTCATCTCAAGCAGTATTCTAGTAACAACCGGCAAGTGGATTGCTGCAAGCGCAGTAAGTGTTTGGCTCGTATTTGTAATACATAAAATCTATTCCTATCTCACGCTACCTACCACCGAACTTATTCAAGAAACTCATAGCAATCAACTTACCGCATATGAAAGCATCAAAAACACCAATACGGTGCTGACCGAAACAGTCTCTGGCTCACCATCACAACAGCACCAGAGTTCAACCAAGTCACCGACGCAAAGCAAGCCAGGGTTTTTCAAGCGTTTCTGGCGCAAAGTTACCGACGCTCCCCGCAGAGAAGAAAAGGCCGCTCTTCAAGAAACTATTAACACATTTGAGCAGCACTTGGGATACACACAAACCGTAGTAGATTGGAATACTGCGATGAAAGCGCTTATAGCAGCATTCCCTCCCTCAACTCTTTGAGAGTAACATGCTACTGACTCGTGGTAGGCCGACCAGGCATTTTAAGCCAGCGCCACAGCGAGCGGAATGCTCTGCCGGTTGCGTGTGTCGCGCGCACCAGCCAAGATCGCTGCCTTCTCACCGCGCAGTCAATTAATAATCCGGTCAATGCAGCTCCGATCACTACTGCCGCCGTGTAAGGCCCCACTTTATTTTGCACCTGCGGGGATTGAGTCGGCGCTTGCGATGCCGCAGGCATCTCCTGAGGCAAACATGCTGGGCATGCTCCAGGATACTCTTGTAACACAAGCGGCTGATTATGAACCAAAAGACCCTGCGGTTGCTGCCCAGGCAGCTCACCTAACAACGCAGGTAACACAGCAGCCGGTGAAGCCGCTGGTAACGCGTTTCCAATGGCGGAATCAGCCGTTTCGAGCTTATACGGATCAATAATTCTTACAGCAGCAATTTGCTTCACACCTTCTATATGCGCCTGCAATACACGCAATAAAGCACGTCGACTATCCACATCGCCTTGCATGAAGCCACTAATATACTGATGATTATCAGGATTGCTCATAAGAGCTGAAAATGAATCTACTAAACGAATAACTAACTGCAATTCACTACTTTTACTGACCGCTTTATCATTTAAAGAAAGACGAATGGCAGACAAAAACTGCTCATACGTAAAAGAATGCCCGGGAACCGACTGCTTAAAGCAGTGCGGCAAGCGAAGTATATTAGTAACACACGCACATGCAAGATCACACAGCTCTGCACGCGAGTATTTCTTTTTCCCCAAAAATCCTTTTTTCCGCAACCGATCTCCAAACGGTTGTTTCTCTAAGCGTATTGCTTGCCAGTTGATAGAAACAACCGGATCAGAAAGCCAACGTGCTTCACCTGCTTGCACACCAAAAACAGTCAACCCAAGAACTCCTACGCAAAAAATATTCCTTACAAAATTCACCGTCATACTGTTCTTCACTTTCCTATTCCAGACACGTAATTGGTTCTAGCAAAAAGTCTCATTCATGCTATGCTAGGGCCCTTCTATAGCATTATGTATATAATAGGTACCGTGACATGAGCACATTACACGAGCGCATAGCTGAACAATTAGTACTTTGGCAACAGGCAATTACCAAAGTCAACACTCATCAGCAGCTTGAAGAGATTCGCATTCTATTCCTCGGTAAAAAAGGAAGCATCCAAGATCTGTTCGAAGCACTTGGAACAAGTACTCTTGAAGAAAAAAGACTCTGCGGCCCATTGCTCAATACCTTAAAAAAAACATGCGAAAGTGATGTCAAAGCAAAAAAAGAATCGCTTGCTGCACAGCAAGAACATTCTGATCGCTCATTTGACGTTACTGCTTCTGTGCCCGGACAGCTCGAAGGAAGCCTGCATCCGTACACTCACTTTATTACCGAAGTACAAAATATTTTTCTTTCCATGGGGTTTGAATTGCTTGATGGTCCGGAAGTTGAAACCGATTATCACAATTTTACCGCCTTGAACATACCAAGCGACCACCCAGCGCGTGACATGTATGATACATTTTGGCTTAATGTACCCGGCATGCTTATGCGCACGCATACGTCAACAGTTCAAATGCGTGCCATGAAAGAAAAAAAACTACCGCTTGCTGGTATCTGTACTGGTCGCGTGTTTCGACACGAAGCGGTTGATGCAAGCCACGATCACACATTTTTTCAATGCGAAGGTATCTTGATTGATAAAAATGTCACACTTGCCAACTTGTTTGGTGTGATCAAAGAATTTCTGCGAGCCTTGTTTGGTTCTGATTCACTTGCTATTCGTACACGTCCTGGCTTCTTCCCTTTTGTTGAACCAGGCGTTGAGATTGACATGCAATGCCCTTTTTGTACCGCTGGCTGTTCAACGTGTAAAAAAACACGCTGGATCGAAGTGTTTCCTGGTGGCATGATTCATCCAAATGTACTCAAAGAAGCGGGCATTGACCCAACTCAGTATTCAGGATTTGCATTCGGGTTTGGGCTTACACGCCTTGCAATGCTGCGGTATGGCATTAAAGACATCCGCACACTAAGTAACGGAAAGGTAAAATTTTTGAATAATTTTACTTAGCCTGCCACCCCACATATTGTGAGGTGAGCTGCGCACTCAAAAGAAGGAGAATGAGAGTGGTAATGGTCACCAAAGCTATAATTCCAGTTGCTGGTATTGGTTCACGTTTTTTGCCTGCCTCACGGTCAGTGCCAAAAGAAATGCTGCCAATTCTAGAAAAACCTGCATTGCAATATGCAGTGGAAGAAGGAGTAAAGTCCGGTATCAAAAACTTTGTTATGGTCACGGGCAAAAATAGAAATTTAATTCAATCGCATTTTGATCCAATGCAAGAACGGGATTTTGCTGCAATGCCGCAATCCAGTCAGCAGGCACTTGGCTCGCTACATAAATCTGTGTATGCAAGCGATTTCACGTATGTAAATCAATACGAGCCAGCAGGACTTGGTCATGCAGTATGGACCGCACGTCATGCCATTGGAAAAGAACACTGTGCTATTCTTCTTCCCGATGACATTATTCATGGCCAAACTCCTGGCATTGCGCAGCTCATAAAAATCGCACAACAAGAAAAATGTAATGTGGTTGCAGTGCAAGAAGTAGCAGGCAAAGATATTTCACGATATGGTGTCGTTGCAATTAAAAAACAATTTTCACCAAATCTTTTTCAAGTCAAAGAACTTGTTGAAAAACCATCAAGCGCACAAGCTCCTTCAAATCTTGCAATTGTTGGTCGATACGTTTTATCGCCTTCTATTTTTGATTCACTTGAAGAATTAAATGCTCAGTCAACAGGAGAAATTCAACTAACCGATGGAATTCAAAACTTATTGTTTTCTGGCGAAAAAGTCTTTGCATATAAAATTCAAGGCACTCGATACGATATTGGCAATCCACTTGGCTATCTTAAAGCAAATCTCGCATTTGCACTTAAGTCAGCACAATACCAAGAAGAAATGTCGCAGTACTTGGCAGAACTTGATCGTGACATGCTCATC
This sequence comes from Candidatus Babeliales bacterium, assembly GCA_044347985.1. GTDB lineage: Bacteria > Babelota > Babeliae > Babelales > JAUPTZ01 > JAUPTZ01. The sequence continues at coordinate 1,707 of JBIKTS010000005.1, read as the reverse complement.
ATGCAAGGAAAAGCTGAACACCTTGGCAAGCATAGCAGTCTTTAATTTCTAGACGTACTCAAAAAGAATGGGGCAGTTTTTAAAAACTGCCCCATTCTTTTTGAGTACAACAATTCTACAGTTTTTTCATCTCACGCAAATGCCAATATTCTGTTACTAATGAAGGCGCTCCCGTTACTACAACAAGCCCTTCACGCATATCAACTGAATCTTTTGCAAGCTGCAATGCGTGCGGCAATGAATTTGCTGCGCGTGCGCGAATATTCATCTCACGAGCTCGCACCAACAACTCTTCAGGAGAATGTGATGACAAAATTGGATCATTCAAAGGAATAAAAATTACCTCGCCCGGAACTTTTTTTAAAAGATAGCGAATTGATTTCAGCAGCAACTCACTATTTAGTGACTCAGCAACACCCATAATAATACTAAATCCTTTAACTGAGCGCTGATAGTGCATTAGCCGTGCACCCAAAAACACATTCATAAATGCATCAATATTACTTGCATTATCAAGAACAACAACCGGTTTTTCCTTATCAAGAACTTCAAACCGTCCACGAATAAGAGAAAACTGATTTTTCCAAAAACTCTTCATGCTCTTAATGGGATTTACTTCTGCATTGCGCTTTGCTTCCAAAGTTGGTCGTCCTCGTTGACCTTCTTGTGTCGCGAGCAAATTACCACGCAAAAATGGAGAGAAACGCTTCAAAACTGTTTCTACATATAATTGCGTAATCCGCTCACCAAGCGATGCAGTACGACCATATAATTGCTCATACATATACGGCAGCGGTGCTAATTTTCTGATTGGCATGACCCATGTCGCGCCACGTTCCTCAACCCACGTTTTCATACGCTGCAACCGAATCTTGCTTTGCTCAGCTGAAATAAAGAGAGCTCCTGGCTGTGCAACAGTAATCAATTCTTTTGCAATCATATCAAGATCACTACCAAGCGTATGCGTTGCATCATCTCCCACACGAGTCACCACCGTAATACGTGGCTTACAAACCGCGCTAACATCATGACGACCACCTAATGCAACTTCAACCAATGCCACTTCTGCATGCTGTTCAATCGCATACAAAAATCCACCAAGCATCACAAGCTCATGCGCAGTTGCAGAAATATTTGCGGCAGTAACCATAGCAATAATTTTATTCATTATTTCAGTAAATGCTTTATTAGAAATCTGCTCACCATTACAAACAATGCGTTCGTTATAGGTCAAAAAATGAGTAGAATAGATAAGACATGCCGTTACATTCTCTTCAATAAAAAGTTTTGCTGAAAAATGCATCGCAAGACTTTTTCCATTACTCCCACCCACGAGTACCGTGTTCACTGCATGCAAGAGATTATTGCATACCGTATTAAGTTGCGCCATACGCTCAACAGCATGCGGGCTACATTCACGAACCGGAAGTGAATCAAGATATTCCACAATTTCATGGTAAGACAAAACCTGACCCGGCTGAATTAACACGGTCTTTAAAGACTGAGTCAAACTATTATTCATCTACTAACTCCTCACATATTTCTAAGTAGCATTCGCACTCACTCAATTGCCTCAGTTCTATAGCTATACCCATTTTGATGCAAGCTATTGCTTATAAAAAATAATTCATTGATGAAGGAAATATTCAAAGTGTGAATAACTGTACTATAGATTTGTGGCAGTGTCAAAAGCCAAAATTTGCCGTT
>JBIKTS010000067.1:0-5335 GCA_044347985.1 Candidatus Babeliales bacterium | reverse complement strand
AGCAGAGGCAATCCAAATACTCAAATACACACTCTAGGCAGCACAACTGCAAACGAGTATGCTACAGAGAAATATATCAATAATTATGTAACTGAAAGCATATATGAGCACTTCCTCTTTTCTCAATAACGCCGCAATCGCTTGGAACCTTATTCAAAACGCCACTGCAATTACTCTGCTCGCGCATCAAAAACCAGACCCAGATGCCCTGGGCGCCTGTTCAGCACTCTCACTACTCTTACAAGCACTCGGTAAAAAAACTGAAATTATTTATCCAGGAGCTGGTAAAGACTCCTTGCCGTATACAATTCCTAATCTGCGCGAAAACCATCACACGTATATCCCTGATCTGATTATTAGCTGCGACACACCGGTACTGGCACGACTCTATTTTCCCGAGATTTTTAAAAATATCCCCCTCATTGTTATTGATCACCATCACGGCAATACACTCCCCGCAGCAGTTTGCTTTATTGATACAACAGTCACAAGCAGCTGCGAGCTTGTGCTCTCACTTATTACCGCCTGGCAACAGCAGATTTCACCTGAAATGGCCAACCATCTCTTATTTGGCGTTCTCTGCGACACACTCAATTTCCGCGTCTCCGGCACCACAACCGCAACACTCAACAATGCAGCAACACTACTTTCGCATGGCGCAAATATTCATGAATTAAGTCAAAAAATGATTCTTCATACAAACCCTCAAGTTCTCAAGCTCTGGGGGGCTCTTATGAATGCTGTCTGTACTAATCAAGACCAAAGCGCCCTCTGGATCACCTGCAGTACAGCACAGCTCACCGAGTACGGACTCACAGAAGAATCACTCAACGGCTTTATTGCGATGCTCTCTCAAACCATGACCACCGACGTTATTGTGCTCTTTTATGAGTCACAAGGGAAAAGTAAAGCATCGCTCCGTAGCAAAAAAACAAACGTCAACGCGATTGCTCAACAGCTTGGTGGCGGGGGTCACATTCATGCCTCGGGCATCACCAGCTCGCTGCCGCTGCCCGAATTGGTTGATGCAGTTATTGCATTATTGTAATGAGGGTATAATACGCCCCAAACAATGTTTCATTGTGATATAACGCTCTTTCAAATTCAACAAAAAGCTGGTTTTACCCTCATCTCGCACTGCATACTCCATACAGCGGCATACACGATGCATGCTGCTCTATCACAGTGCTATATACAGGAGTTATGCCGCTATGAAATCAGTTTTTGCCTTTACCATTCTTGAATTACTGATCGTAATCGCCATCATTATTTTTTTAGGAAAAATGATGATGCCACGTTACCAAGCACTGTATACCAAAACACGCCAAACAGAAGTTGCTCTCAATCTCACCTCATTGTATGCAGCACAACAAGCATTCCAATTACAACATGGGCGTTTTGCCAATACCTTTAAAGAACTTGAATGGCACCCCAAAGGATATAACTCGAATGTTTCAATAACACAAAATGCCTATACCTATGGATATCTCAGCGCAACGCCAGGAGAAGGAATTTCATACTACACAGGCTCATCACAAACGCCCCATACTCTTCTGGGCAGTGGCACGATGAACGCTCAACACTTCACTATATATGCTATTATTACCAACGGATCAACAATCGAACGTTGGCAACTCAACGAATCTGGCGACATATCACTTATGCCAAACACATCCATTCAATAATGCGATATTGCAAAAACAAATAGACGATGCTTGATACTGCCATAAATGGGATAAAAGGAATACGCGTTTCACGCCCTTTGCCCGTCATAAGAAGATATCCCATAGCAACTACCGTGCCCAACAAAGAACTTATACTGGCAACGGCCCATACGCCCAGAACGCCCCAAAAGATGCCTATCACTGCCATAAGCTCCATATCACCTTCACCAATACCTTCACGGCCAGTAAGACGCACTGAAAGATAATTTAAAAGCCACAAACTCCCATAGCCAATAACAACTCCCACTGCGCTTCCCAAAAGCGACACCGGAAGCATTCCACATACCGCGGCAATGCCGCCCGCAATCCCCATAAAAAAAATGACAATGCGTGGAACTACAAGCGCCGCAAGATCAGTTCGTGTTGCGACCACAAACCCACTCATAAGAATGCTATAGGCTACCACCCGACCAATAAGCAGTGCGGTCATTGGCTCGCCCCACATTGTTGCATCATACCAAATAGCAATAGCAGCAACTGCAGAAAGAATCTCAATAAATGGATACAAAAAAGAAATAGGCAACTTACAACAACGAGAAGTACCTCGCAGCACACAATATGATGCAACAGGAACTAAATCATGCCAGCGAATCAAGCCAGTACAATGAGGACACCGAGAGCGGCACCCAAATAAAGAATCGCCCGACATCAGTCGATGCCCCACAACATTTAAAAAAGAGCCCCAAACCAAGCCCAAAACAATTACCGCCGTAACGTCAATTATTCCATTTTCTACCATTTCAAATGCTCCCAAAAAGCAAAAAGAGGCGCTTATTTCACGCCTCTTTTTTTTACTTATTTATCATCATTCTCTTCAATATCTGCAGCTAAAGAATCACCAGAATGACGCGTGTCATACTGGCAAAGCTCTGCATTCACATGATTGAGTAGATCATTTATCCGTTGCTCTTTTTCTTTTTTCTCATCAAACACAAATCTGAGATGAGGAACATATCGTGCAGAAAGCGCCCCTGCAAGAGCGGTACGCATTGAACCTTTGTACAGAACAAGAAGCTCGCGAGCCTCTTCAAAGAAAACTTTTCCCTGCTCAGGTGATTCTGCATTTAAAAATGCACAATACACATAACACACACCGCCATCCTCTGAAAGCTCTACACGAGTAAAATACATATTCAAAAGACGGGGCTCATCGTATACAAGCCGAGAAAGAAGAGATGAGAGCTCGCGAAGATAAAACGATTTCTTGCGATTTCGTCTCATTTCCTGAACGCGTGGACTCATAGCCATACAAACACCTTGTTTCGCTTACTGCACAGACAAAGGATTATGACTACTCACTTGCCAGACGCATAATGTTATTTTTAATCGCACGCATCATACGTTTGCGACGTTTTTGCGTTGGTGCTTCAAAATACACTTGGCGCTTCATATCACGAACAACGCCTTCACGCTCAATCTTCTTTTTTAATTGTCTCAAAGCCCGTTCAATATTACCTGTTGACTGAACTTCAATGTTAAATCGTTTAGACATATCTGACCAACTACCTTTATTGAGAATAAATAGAAAAACTTCTTTTTTTAGAACATGCAAAATGCAATGTGAAAGAGAGTGTACGGCATCAAGATTCGTTTGTCAAAAAGCTTGCTACAAAGTGAGAGGCTCGGGATACCGTAACCGCTAAAACTAGACATCTTTTTTAGACTGAACTAACCTCTGGGTAATAATAAAAAAACAATTCTATATTTTCAATCAACTTGACACGAAAATTAATATCTATGAAAAAGCGACGCATTCTCCTCCTGGCACTCCCTATACTTTCCACTACACTCTGCGCAACCGATGGCCCTTTAGATACATCCAGTCCTTCATACGAACCCGATCCTAGAGAAATCCTTACAGACGAATTCTGTCGAGCAGCTCGAGCAAATGACATTCCGGCTATCAACGCACTACTCGCTGCAAATCCAGAGCTACTGATAATAGGCGAAGACGCCGTCGGGATAGCCATAAAAAGCAATAATGTAGCATTATTAAAACTCCTACTGAGCAAAGGCTTCAGTGCTTATGTATGCGACACTTTTGATGATCGAATGTACAACTGTCCGTATTTATTAAAAGCAATCAGTAACAGACAATACGATATTGTCACAATACTACTCGCGGCAGGTGCAAATCCAAATATTACGTACGATATCCCTTCTGAAGATGAGTATGATAATGACGATGTCCGAGATAGTGAGAGCAGTGATGACAGTGGCGATAGCGAAGACAGCGAAGACAGCGAGGACAGTGAGGACTATGGACCTGTAACGCGAGGCAACTACAAACTATATGCAGCACGTGAAATGAACAGAGATTACCGCAGGCAAGCTCCTGGGCGCGCAGCTAATGATGTTCTCAGTCCCCTTCTTTGCGCAGCAAACGTCAAAGATATCAAGATGATTAAACTGCTTTTAAGCTTTGGTGCCAACCCAACTACAGTAGAAGCTTTTAAATATGACTACCTACCTTGGGCATACAATCCTGACGTTAAAAAATTAATTCAATATGAGATCACAGCGCATCCTATCCGCTGGTCACCCTTACGCTCAGCCTGGATTGGAGCCGTTGTACGCGCTGAACAACAAGCTAAAAAATAAACCGTGAGTTAAAACACAAAGCTGACTGAGCCGGCAATTGTTGTTGTTTTCCAAATTCTCATTCCTGAGAATACCGACTGAATCGCCAAGCCACACTTAAGTGATTGAGTTACTTCATACTCAAATCCTAAATGAATAAGCTGCGCATTATACCGACCCTCTTCTGCAAGCTTATCGCCTAAAAACAACGCTTTATTAGCCCCAGTAACGGTAATAGAATCTTTATAATGAGAGACATACATGTAGGTTACAAAGCAGCTTACATAATCAATAAAATTCTGCGCCCGCATCGTTGCATACGCTTTCCAAAGCGCCCCAGGCCGTTTAGTAATTGTTGTCTGCCACGGGTAAATGCCATTTTGATACTCAGATGTCGGCACAAATTGTTTGCCAATCGCATCTTCAGTACTTAAGGTCCCACTGCCACCAACGCCAAATTTGAGCATCCCTGGAAAATCAAAGCTCAACTCCAACTGACCAGTAAATCCATAAAAACCGTTATTGCCCAGCGAGATATCATATAATTTGCCAACCGTAGCTTTCTCTGCTGTCGGCAAGGTAACTGCAAGTGCAATAAGAGGTGTGGCTATTAATACCTGATCACCCTCTGAATCTTTCATCGAAAACCCTTTGCGCCATGACAATTCAATACTGACATCTTCAAGTCCCGTTCCTCGGGGCCGCGTAAAATCAATCCCAAGCTCGGTGCTAATCTCTTTTTGACGCGCTTGATTCATCAATTTATTTTTAGCAACATACACAAATGAATCAGTCGATGCTCCAATTGCTGCATCAACATAGGTATCATCATCGAGTCGTGGATTAGGTAAATACTCTAATGATTTTGCTGAGTATTCTGCAATGCCTCCCCGCACCGCAAGAGCAACTCCATTATAAAAACAATAATCAATAGAGCCGCGAAGTCCTAACCGTTGGTATTTCATTGTTGTGCGATATTTCCCCCAGCCAAATCGAGCATCAGTTGTATCAAGCGGCTCATACGTCGCGCC
>JBIKTS010000032.1:0-8723 GCA_044347985.1 Candidatus Babeliales bacterium | reverse complement strand
TGCTGCTGCGACACCAATCTTTGCACCGGTACTCAAACCACGCTTGAAAAACTGCTGTATCGCTTTCTTATCATGCCGGGTTAAATCCCCATCTACTGCAACCGTTTTAAGAAAGACTTGTAGCATCTTCTTCTCGCGCACTCCAACTTTTGCACCCCATATTTTATGCTGAGACAAGACTACAAATTGCTGCAAAAGATCAGGGGAACGCGCCTCGAGCACTTCAAGCAACCGCTCATATTCATCAAGTCGCTCTATGTGACGTGAATCACCTCCCCGCTTAACAGCACTGGCTGCAGGTCCGCCACTTACTCCAGACTCAACAACAACTGCCAAACCGGATGCCCCCCCTAACACCAAAGCACTCAAAATTATTAAACAATGTGCATACATAATACCCCCCCCTGTAGCTAATTATTTACTTCAAATTCATTATATAAAATAAATACATTAATAAAAACAAAGCTTAAGTTTTTCTCTCTGTTATGAACGCTCCTCAAAAGCTTTTTTCAGGCTCAACCAGAGTACAGAACCCTACACTTAGCAGCTCACCAAGCATTAAGCATCACCATTCTTGACAGTACTCCCCCAGCTGATAAGCTTACTCCTATATAAAAACCTTAGTAGTATGGTGTTTTCAATGCGCGCATCGCCTCTTTTTATACTTTTCTCATTTTTTACCAGCATGGTACTTATCTCAACATCCATACCACAGCCAGCAATCACTCCTGCTTCTGACAAAAAGAAAAAAGAACGCGCTATTGGCACAGCATGGCAAGAAGCGGTTCAACACGTGTACATCGCATCAGTCGATGCCGCATCTCAGCAGCGCACTTGTGAAAAACCCAAAGAAACTCAACCAACCCCTCCGGTGCAACCACAACCAGAACCACTTCCAATTGCACACCCTGAGCCAGCAGAGCCATCTCCACAAGAAATTGAAGCTCTCCTTGCAAACTTGCATCATATTATCAACTCGATTGATGAAGAGGACGATGCATATATCTATTATGATGACGCCAGTGAAGATGTTGAAATTCCTATGAATTTTACTGAGTTCATGCAAGCACTTCATGGGAATCAAAACTAAGCGAATAACCTACACCAACCAACTCTTTTACTCAGTTTTCACTTAAGTAATGACTTTTCGCTCTTTTTTAAGCAAAACTAGGATCCTGTTACTTTATTTCGTCATCATCGATATCAGGAGGACACCATGTCCACACAATTGACGATCTCTTTAGAGCTCATTACTTTCATGAAATGGGTCCTCGAACATAACAAAGAGCTGCTCACTCAGTTTATGAAGGAAGCATGCGATCCTGAACTCCAAGCAATACTTGCAGCCGTTTCTGATGACCAAAGTATCTCTCTTCCTGCAAACGATATGTACGAAACTCTCAACACATTTATTCGTCATATGGAACGCATATTGCACGCCCAGTATAGTTCTGGACAGGTACGAAACGAAACAAAAAAACGAACTCGCAAACATAAAAAGAGCTGTGCTGGAGCTACTCGCATCAAGGAACTCCCTCAAGAAACATATGTGATCGAATCACCAACTAAACGGACACTGTATCAATCGCTCTGTGATGAAGAATCACCACACGAGTCAACGGTTCATTGAGTGGTAAAACCCCTGTCGCTGTAAACGCAACCGAAGGCCAAACATATCAAGTCCCAACGTACCCGAATATGATCCACGAATAGATTTGAAATATAAAATTCCAATACCATCAACTACCGTTGCACCGCACCCCTGCATGGCAACAGGACATGATGCTAAATAATGTGTTATTTCCGCATCAGGCACTGAAAACTCCGCAAGCGCATCAGCAACCCATGTTTCTGATGAAAGTTGATCGCATTGACCAGTCAGCTTATCGTACTCCCATACTGACAAACACATACCGGTAGCAACAATAATCTCTTGGCGTGAAATCTGTTGCACCATTTCAATTGCATGAGCATAACTGCGCGGCTTGCCGTATATCATCCCATTTTCAACACCAGCAATAAGAGTATCCGCCGTTAAAAAATATAAACGCCCCGTTTGTGCGGTCTGTTGCCGCACCACCGCTGCAACATCAATCCCCGTATGTTTATACTGCGCAATAGCAGCAACCTGCTCCTGCACTGTTCCTGAGACCTGTGCATCTTCTTCACGTACCGTAATCCCTATAACAATAAACGGAATCTCTGAGCGCTGCAACAAGGCATGCCGCGCTTGAGATTGTGACGCACAATATAAAAAGTTTTTATCCACAACGCTCCCACATTCCTGCATGATTTTGTATACATTTACCTGCTAATTCAAGTTCAAACAACGCCGATTGCACAACATTTCGAGGCTTCTGACTCAGCGCAATGACTTCATCGAGCAATAGTGCCGCATCAAGCACACGCAGCACCGCAAGCGCATCATTGCTCAGCATTACCTTCATTTCATTCTGAATACTACCCCGCTGCTGCCCGCATAATTCGAGCGCGCTTGCCACATCATAAATTACTCGCGCTCCCTGGCCAATTAACTGATGCACCCCCACTGATAACGGGTCATCTATTGGTCCAGGAACTGCGGCAACCTCTCGGTTCTCTTCAAGCGCATGTGCCGCCGTAATCAATGCACCACTGCGCTCAGCCGCTTGCACCACAATACATGCCTGCGCAAGCCCCGCAATAATTCGATTACGTGCCGGGAACGTTCCTTTTGACGGTTCCATAAACGGTGCAAAAGGTGAAACCAAAGCACCACCCGCCGCAACAATAGCATTAAATAACGCACGATGTTCTGTTGGATACACATGGCTCAACCCACATCCCATCACTACAGTTGTATGTCCTCCAGCATCAATTGTTTCTTGATGCACCCAGCTATCAATACCACGTGCGCCACCGCTCACCGTTGCAATACCAGCAGCAACTAAACCAGGCACAATAAATTTTACTGCGCGCTTACCATACAGCGTCGCATCACGTGATCCAACCAATGCACAGGATGACACCCCTTGCGGCGCCAAAGTTCCCCTCACCCACAATGCAACAGGCGGCGCGCCAATATGTTTTAAAAGAATCGGATATTCTGGATCAAACAACGTTACCACACGAACATCATTATGTTGACACCACGTATCATGCCGCTGCAACGATTCTAAATCACGTAACGCTGTATATACCAATTCAGCGTATCGCTGAGGAATAGCATACTGCTGTGCTATTGCAGCTGCCGACAACGAATATAATTCCCGTGCAGCAAGCATGGGGTTGTTTTTAAAAAGATGCGCAACCGTTGCTGAGCCAATGCCGCTCTGCAGCAATAACTGCACAACGGCTGTTTTCATCGAAACACGATCCATGCAGGCCCTTTATTAAATGTCTAAATCCCGATCATCGCCGTACGCATCAAATCGTGCTTGCTCATCATCTTCATCAAGCAACGGTGCTGCCGCAGTAAGCTCAGTATCGTCCTCTTCTTCAGGCTCCTCAGTGCTTTCTACAACATCATCCAATGATTCCTCACTCGCATCAGCATCAGGAGTCTGACCTTCTGCGATTGGAGTCAGTAGCTCATCAGACAACTTTTCTGCCGACGCATCTTCCTCTGCCTCACTAAATGAAACAAGTCCTGAAAGTACTTGATCAGAATCAAGACGAATAAGACGTACACCTTGTGCTTGTCTGCCCATAGTACGTACTTCTTGTGGTGACAGTCGAATAATTTTACCACTCTTATCAATAAGCAAAATATGAGAGTCAGGGTACACAATCACTAAACCAATCACCATACCATTACGAGTGGATGTTGGAATAGTGCGCACACCAAGACCTCCACGATGCGCAACTCTGAAATCTGATACACGAACGCGTTTACCAAAGCCTCGCGAAGTTGCAAACAATAAACTACTGTCACTATCAACAACTACAACACCAACAACAACATCGCCTTGGCGCAACCGAATGCCACGCACCCCTGTTGCTTGACGACCCATTGGCCGCACTTCTTCTTCGCGGAACCGAATACCTTGCCCAAGCTTGGTTGCAATAATAATAGTATCAGAACCGGAGCTTAATCCACAGAATACCAACTCGTCGCCTTCATTCAAACTTACGGCACGAATACCAGTTGAACGTATTTTTGCAAATGCCATCGCATCTGTTTTTTTGATGGTACCATTTTTAGAACACATCACTAAAAATTTACCTTCAAGGTCGCGCGTCGACAACAATTTCACCACACGCTCACCCTCAGTAAGCGAAAGCAAATTCACCACAGCGCGGCCTTTTGCAACACGTGAACCTTCTGGAATTTCATATCCTTTCAACGTGTATACACGGCCCAAATTAGTGAAGAACAATACGTCATCATGATTTTTAGTCACAAACAAATCTTGCATTACATCATCTGAATCGGCAAGATCGGCCATACCTTTTTTACCTTTGCCGCCACGATGCTGTACTGCATATGTTTCGAGTATAACGCGCTTAATATATCCCTTGTGCGTAAGAGTAATCACCACATCTTCATCAGGAATTAAATCTGCTTCAGAGAATGCATCGAGTGCATGTGAAATAACTGAGCGACGCACATCACCATAGCGCGCCTTAATATCTTCAAGCTCAGTTAAAATAACTTGTGTCAGCACTTGCCGATCAGAAAGAATTAATCTGAGCTCATGCATCAACTGTTGCAATTGCCGCATCTCTTCTAAAATCTTTTCTCTCTCAAGCCCGGTTAAACGCTGCAAACGCATTTCTAAAATTGCTTTTGCTTGAATTGGCGTCAATTGAAACTCGCCACACAATTCTTGTTGTGCCGCTTCAGAATCTTGCGCACGTTTAATCAGAACAATCATACGATCAATATTATCAAGCGCAATAATTAAGCCTTGCAAAATATGTGCGCGTGCCATGCTCTTACGCAAATCAAATTGTGTGCGACGCGTAATAACTTCACGACGATGTGCTAAGAAATGTTCAAGGAGTTCACGCAGCGTAAGGAGTAATGGTCGATTATTATGAATCGCCAAAAGAAGCATAGGGACGTTCACTTGAAGCTGTGTGTGTTTAAATAATTGATTTAAAATCATTTGTGGAATTTCACCACGCTTAATATCAATCACCACACGAATACCACCACGATTAGATGACTCATCGCGAATGTTTGAAATACCATCAATAATTTTATCTTTTACCAGATCTGCAATTTTTGTAATCAAATCAGATTTGTTTACTTGATATGGAATTTCTTTAATCACTAATGAAGGGCGCGCATCATCTTCACCTTCAATATCCACAACACCACGCAGCACAACTTTTCCATGTCCTGTGCGATACGCTTGCACAACACCTGCACGGCCACAAATCACACCGCCGGTAGGAAAATCAGGTGCAGGAATTAACGCAAACAACTCATCTTCAGAAAGATTTGGATTTTTAAGAAGTGCAATACATCCAGAGATAACTTCAGTTAAATTGTGCGGTGGAATCGATGTCGCCATACCAACCGCAATACCGTTTGAACCATTCAAAAGTAAATACGGAATACGCGCAGGAAGCAATGTTGGCTCAGTCAGCGACTCATCATAATTGGGAACAAATGGCACCGTTTCTTTTTCAATATCTGCGAGCATTTCTTGTGTAATTTTCGCCATGCGAACTTCAGTGTATCGCATTGACGCTGCGTTATCTCCGTCAATCGATCCCCAGTTTCCTTGGCCGTCTAGCAGCGGATAGCGCTTTGAAAAATCTTGCGCAAGTCCAACCATCGATTGATAAATAGATTGATCTCCATGTGGATGATAATGACCAATTACTTCCCCAACAACAGTTGCTGATTTGCGATGCGGGCGTTCATTGTAATATCCAAGTTTATGCATAGCATACAAAATGCGACGATGCACCGGTTTTAAACCATCACGCACATCAGGTAATGCACGACTGACAATCACTGACATTGCATAATCAAGAAATGATGATTTTAATTCTTTTTCAATCGACAGAGGGATGATTTGCGTTGCAGAATTAATCTTTTCGCTTGCCATAGATTGCGCAGCCTTTCATTCAAAATAGCACTAGAAATCGTGGTTTTACTCTAGAAAGGCTACAGGATAACTGGTATTACTACACAACACAAGAATATTGCAGTCAAAAACGCAGCTACTAAATCGTCAGCCATAACACCCCATGCACCCGGCAACAATTCGGCTGCAGAAACGGGCCATGGTTTTGCAATATCAAGCAATCGAAAAATAAACACACCTGCAAAAAAAACAATCCATGAATGAGGAACGCACAAAAGCAAAGCCCACACAGCAACCCACTCATCAATCACAATCCATGATGGATCATCATCACGTTTCGTAATACTTTTTTGTATTGCAAAAAACCCCAGCACGCAGAGCACTAAAGTACTTGTAACAAGCAAAACATACGGACAAAAAAAACGAAGACTATACAACATCACTGCTGCACTCACACTTGCAACGGTTCCTGGTGCATAATAACTAAACCCAATGCCACCACAAGAAGCAAAAAAATGAGCCCATGATTTATTCACGTGCACGCCCTACACGGCAGATCACCGCACACAAACGATACCAGTAACTTACTGTTGATACTGCTGTTGCAACGGCAACAGCAACACTCAGATAATATAAAAATCCAAGCAACGCACTCTCTCCATGCAATCCTTCTCGCATACCCGCCCCAATAATTAATGCGTAGAGTGATATAAATTGTAATGCGGTTTTACTTTTTGCCATCCATGATGTACGCAATGGCATACCGCGATGCAATAAGAATGTGCGAAGCCATGTCACAAACAAATCACGCACTACAATCACCAACACTACCCACAACGGAACAAGGTGCAATTGCCATAATGCAAAAAAGCCAGCAAGAACAACCATTTTATCAGCGAGTGGATCCAAAAATGTTCCCGCACGTGACGTCACAAATAATCGGCGCGCAACATATCCATCACCTACATCACTCAGAATTGCAAATGTAACCAAAAGCAATGCCCACACTGTTTCATGAGCAAGAATTGCATGCCACAAAAATGGTGCGCTGACCATGCGCAGCAACGTTAATGAATTAGGAATATAATGATATAAGTAAACCATGCATGAAGCGTAAGGAATTTACAACAGAAACACAAGGGTGTGTATTATTCTCTATGCAGAACCCGCCCCCGCACCCGCGCCAGCTCCAACTTGCATGTCAACAGGAGCAAGAACTTCTTGCGGCACTAATGCCTCCCAATGATTACCATTCACATGCTGCACAAAAACTGTTGACGCCTCTGCAGGCAAGCCTGCTCCCCACGTTTCAAAATTTGCCCCTGGCTGAGATACAACTATTTTTTTGTTGATCACTCGTGCCAGCAATTCTCCATCACGCCCTCCCAGATAATGTTGTGGGCCAACTTCGCGCGGCTGAACACCTTGCAACCCAACATACCGATTATACAGCTCCATATACTGGGCGCATACTTGAGTCATGGTAACACTTCTTTTGAGAAATGCAGAAACTGCAGGGAATCCAGCTCGACTTTGATTTTTTACTGCCACAAGATAGCTGGTATATACTTCAAATGGTAGTCTCTCCTCGCCAGTAAATAAGTGATCACTTGCTACAGTTTGTATCTGAGCTGAAAAAGAAGGCAACTGCTCAATCCACGCAGCGCGACCCTCATCTCTGCTGAGCAAAGCTCGCAGCGCTGCTGCTTCCTTGAGTACCGACGGATTACCCCGAGAATACTTATATCCGGTCAATGCTTGATAATCATAGATAAAATCATCTACGTACTCCCCGATATCATCACCTTTAGACTCACTCACACCATCGCCTGGCCGAATTTTTTCTCTCTGCAGAGTCACTGACTCAAACCGGCTGAATAAACGAACAATATATCCCTCCTGAAGGCGGCCCCTTTGCGCTTCATACTGTGCAAGAGTGAATTCACCAAAACTCACAAGCTCGCTATCAATATATTCTTGCATTTGAGCAACCATCGCAGTGCGTATGACACTCGCCCTCGCTGAAGTCACCCTAAACATTCCTGGAAGCTCCTGCTTATTTTCTTGAGGCCCATGCCATTCAGGAAACAATGCGGCATGAATCAAACAATCACCATCACTTGCAACCGCAACAGGCACATACTGAGTACCTTCTAATAAAACAGATTGTGGTTGATGATCATCAACAGCAAGCGCTATCTCAAAATCTCCATCGCGCCTCCATGTAAGTTTAGGAAATAGTGGCAACATTGGCAAAGATGGGTCTAATTGACTACCACTCCCTTCCTCATCTTTTGGCCACAACCATCCAGCGGCAAGAGCTGATCCTCCACCTGCAAGCAACACTATGCCCAAGGTTTTATAAAATTGCATATTCTCAAGAGAATTTTCGAGCTGATGAGCTTTCATATGAGCTCTCAAACGCTCTTGACCTTTCAATTTTCTTAATGCATCAGTCCTGAGTCGCTGCAACGCACGCTTAAGAGATCCAGCTTTCACTGCTGAAGCCACAATCAACGCAGTCCCAATAAGAGCGGTGCCAGAACCACCCCACTTAGCTATTGTTCTTACCGAAATAGCGGCAAGCTGCTGCATCAGCACTAGAAAATCAAAAATAATACTTTTATTTAACATATTAAGATCCTGATGTATAAAAACTTGTATGCGCGACTTGATACACAACCGTAGCAAATAACGTAT
>JBIKTS010000040.1:0-7691 GCA_044347985.1 Candidatus Babeliales bacterium | reverse complement strand
CATAACCTCACCAAACAAACGCGTATCTTAGGCTACAATAGTATTACATTCAGTAGCGACAAGCTAACTGCACAAAAAGAACTTAAAACCTTTTTAAAAACAATTAGCGACAGCCCTGAACAATCAATGACGCTTTCTCTGAAATCACCTGATTCAAAAGAATATACACAAGATATTACTCTTGGAAAAACTGATACTAATGACGGATCACTCGGCGTTGGTCTGGATGTACTTCAAATACCGGTACCTGAAAAATACGTACATAACTCACTCAGTCAAGCGCTGCACAAAGGAATTGCGCTCACACATGCCTATATTGCAACCACAGCAGCTGCAATTACTTCTATGTTCAAGCGTCGTAGTCTTGATGGCATGGCCGGGCCACTCACTATGTTTTCCCAAACATTTAAAAGCGCACAACTTGGCCTCCGAGCTTTATGGGAATTTCTTGGCATGATTAGCATTACACTTGCATTGATGAATCTTATTCCAATTGGGGCTCTAGATGGAGGACAATTACTCTTCTTAATGATTGAAGGAATTATTCGTCGCCCACTGCCACGCAAGCTCAAAGAAGGCATTGTCATCGCCTCATGGCTACTCTTCTTCTTGCTCGTCATTGTGCTTTCATATAAAGATATCATTCGGATGCTTCAATAACACGCTGCCGCAGAGCTATACGCAATAGCGACTTAATTCGTTCGCAGCATGTTAAATCAAGGGCTGTTCTCTGATGTTTTGTCTGCAGTGCTGGATCGGCTCCCGCTTGCAATAATCGTGCCACAATGTCACGCTTGTTACGCAAGGCTGCAACCATAAGCGGCGTAAAACCTGCCCTATTTTGCACATTAACTGCCGCTCCTGCTTCAAGTAACTGCTCAAGAATGAGAAAACCTGTACCTTCATCAAGCTCAACAGCCCATAACAAAGCAGTATCCCCACAGGCGGATTGAGCATTCACATCGCTTTGGGCCTTTAGCAAACACCCAACCATTTTATCTCGCTCACAAGAAACAGCGAGAAGCAACGGGGTATATCCAAAATCATCACGAGACACAACCAAAAATGGATCCCGCCTTAAAAAAGCACGCACTACTTCAGTGCGCCCCGCTTTAACAGCCCGAAAAAAATCATCTTTTAAAACTTTTTCACGTGAATATGCACACCCTGCAAGAGCCACAGCGGACACATTACTGAATAACAACCATCCCAAAAACGCACAAAGATACATACACTACCGCCTTTCGGCATCAATAAAAAAGGGCACAGTTTATACTGTACCCTTTTCCTTATCACACCAGATAATAATTTATCGAGCAGATTCTTTAATTTGTGCTGCATGCGGATGCGTGCTGCCGGTATATACTTTTAATTTATCAATCACTTGGCGGCTCAAGTTGTTACGTGGCAACATACCTTTAACAGCCAAACGAATGATGTCTGTAGGATGAGCAGCCAATTTATTTTTAAGTGATACTACTTTTTTACCACCGCGCCAGCCTGAATAACTGATGTACTCTTTACCCAGCATCTTATTACCAGTCACAACAAACTTATCACAGTTTACTACTACTACGTAATCACCACTGTCAGTGTGCGCTGTGTATGATGGCTTGTGACGACCACGAAGCAATGTTGCAACTTCAGTAGCCAATCGACCAAGCGTTTGACCTGTTGCATCAATTACATGCCATTGTGGCTTACGATCTTCTGTGCGAAGAAAAAATGCTTTATTCATATCGATCATACTAGAACCTTTTATTAAATAATCTCTATTGCAACAGGCGCTATGCGCTGAAATTTAAACTAACGGGATGGTCATTTTACGGTAAAAACCTCCGCTCGTCAAACGCGAGTATTCCTGCTTTTATTGATCTCTTACTCTTCAAGTCCAAGACGCGAAGCACATTCAGCGGCTAGTCGCACTCGTTCAACATGCCTTTCAAGCAGATCAAACTCAGCCGTATCAATTCCCGACGCAAACTCTTGAAATGCCGCCATAAACCTGCCAACTCCCGCCGCAAGGCTATCTCTATCAGTAGCCGCCGTTGTATTAATACAACGATTCATCGCTTCAGATATAGTCCAACCATCCGCCTGAGCCCGATACGCAGTAAACAGAACTGATGCTAAATAATCAGGAGCACCAAATCCGGTATTACAGGCATAAAATTCATCAGTCGGAATAGTGCTTAATGCAGCTTTTTTGGCGTCCAAAAGACGGTCATATACAGTATAAGGAGTTGCTCGTTCCTGAACTGAATCCCCAAGCCCTGTCTTATACTCCTCAGGAGTTTTATTCCATTCAATCGTTTCCTGATCTTTATGCTTGTCTGAAAATTGCTTTGCATACTCAAACATAGCACCCACTACTTCTTCAAAAGGTTTCCCCTGCAATCCAAGCGCTATTCCCAAAGCATATGCACCACATGCCGCTTGTGACACAATATCAGGATGAGAAATACACGAGTGCAAAGCAGCTAGCTGAGCTGCTGCAGATGGCCGCATATAAAATAAGATACCAAATGCAGCCGAATCCATAATTTTTCCACAACCACCTTCTCGACCAACCGCCCGTTCAACATATGATGATCTATCCCATGCAAACTCGTACTTTTGATGTAGCTGCTTTTCGTAGTGCGCCATTGCCTTAAAGCAAGCGGTCCCTGGAGCACGTGCCGGGCTCGCCCAGCTATATCCGTGCACAGGGAAACATGACCCCATTTCATAATCACCTCGCTCCAAAAAGTTCATAAAGGTCGCCTTTGCAATCTCTGCCATCATAGCGTTTGCACACTGTTGATTAACCGACCCAGCAGCTCCTTCGCAATCACCTGAAGGATCCCCATACACATCACACGCATACATACATGCCGTCAATGTTAACTCAGTCATAATAGAATCGTCGGTAACAATTACCTTACCCTCTTTATCAACAGGAAGAGCTATCATGGAACAGATAGCATCTTGATACATACAAGCCAGTGTCTTAATAGCATGTAATCCATTACTGAAATTACTCCCATCAAAGTGAGCAAACTCCACCGGATTACCTCGTGCATCACCCACGGCACCTATTGTTAAAATATCTCGTATTCGCACCAGTGGACGTAAACGATCATCTGATACAATAAGCACCCCATCCGAAGCAAATCGATGCAGTGGATCGCGGTAATCATCCTCAGATATCACGCCCAGAGCACTCCATGCACACATGCCAATAGCACACACCCATACAATACTCAAAGCCCTTAATATCATCATTTAACCCCGCTTCGTACCACACGCATAAACGCGCTCAAGAGTGGATGCGGCTGCAACGGCGTCGCACGATATTCAGGATGAAACTGCACCCCAATCATAAATGGATGCTGCGCAATTTCTGCAACCTCCACTAAATTATTTTGCGGACACACTCCAGAAAACACTACCCCTTGCGCTTCAAGCCGTTTCTTATACTCATTATTAAATTCGTATCTATGGCGATGCCGCTCTTCAACGGTCTGCGACCCGTAATGCAGCGCTGCATTACTTCCTGCCGCAAGCGCACAAGTATAAGTACCCAAGCGCATTGTGCCACCTTTACGTACCACGTTCTGCTGCTCATCAATCAGCGTAATCACCGGATCAGTCGTCTCAGAATCAAACTCCAAACTTGTTGCATGGGTCACACCACACAAATTACGCGCAGCTTCAATCAACATAACTTGCATACCCAAGCAAATTCCCATAAATGGGACCTTGTGCTCACGTGCCCATCGAGTTGCCGCAATTTTACCTTCAATCCCTCGATTGCCAAATCCCCCTGGAATAACAATACCATCAAGGCCACTGAGTACCTGTGCTCGCTCCGATTCAGACATTGACTCAAGCTCTTCTGAATCAATAGTAATAAGCTCTATCGCAAGCCCATTTACATATCCAGCAGTTTTTAATGCCTCAACAAGGCTAATGTATGGATCATTGCTCCCCACATATTTTGCAACAAGCCCAATTTTAACCGGTTGTGTAGCGACTTCGATGGCATCCAGTACGCGCTGCCATTGCTCCAATCGAGCAACTCGCTGCGTCTGCAGTCCTGCAACCTCTTGCACCATACGAAGCACACCCTGCTCATTCAAATCAAAAAACAATGAATATAATGGAGAACGGGTTCTTACCTGAAATACCGCTTCTTCTACCACGCCACACATAACAGAAAGTTTTTTAAGCTCTCGCTTTGCAATAGTCTTACCTGTTCGCAAAAACAACAGATCTGGAGCAAGCCCTGCACGCTTAAGCATCATGACGCTGTGCTGCGTTGGTTTTGTTTTTACTTCATTCGCCCACGGCAAATACGGCACAAGACTCAAATGCGCATGCACCACATGACCGCGAGGCATAGCATGCCGCAACTCACGAATCGCTTCAAGAAACACTTCGCCTTCCATGTCACCTACTGTACCGCCAACCTCAACCATCACAATATCGTATTCACCTTTTTGAGCAAACGTCAAAAGTCGACGATTAATTTCATCAGTTACATGCGGCACCACCTGAATGCATTTCCCTAAATAATGCCCTTCACGCTCTTGTGAGATTAAATGGCTGTACACCTTACCGGCAGTAATAGAAGAATCTTTGGTAAATTGCTCACCCAGCATCCGTTCATAGTGACCCAAATCCAAATCGGTTTCGGCACCATCACGAGTCACAAATACTTCACCATGCTCCAATGGTGACATAGTACCTGGATCAACATTCAAATAGGGATCACACTTAATCACACCAACACGATACCCGGCATCTTTCAAAAGCACCCCAATACTTGAAAGAAGTACTCCTTTACCTATAGAAGAACACACACCACCCGTTACTATAATAAATCGAGTTCCCTGGGCAGAAATTATGGTTCGCAACATACCTATTGTCATCTCTTCATTTTCCTTACGTATCATTAGTTGTCCTCAATATCTGCAAGCTCTTTTGGAATATGACTACTCAAGCAATCACTCCCCGTCTCCGTAATACAATAATCATCTTCAATCCGAATACCAATTTTTTCATCAGCAAGGTACACCCCTGGCTCAATAGTGATAACATCCCCGGGAGCCAAAGGTATTAATCGATCACCAACATCATGCACATCAAGTCCCATAAAATGCCCAATACCGTGAGGCATAGCATGACCTAATCCATATTGGTTCAAAAATTCAATTGTCTTATGCTGCAATGAATTTTGCGGATCATGCGGATTATTTAAATACACTCCTGGCCGCGCACACGAAGCAATATATGCCTGCGTATCAAGTACTATCTGATACAGCATGCGTTGTCGCTCAGAAAAACTCCCATCAACTGGATATGTTCGAGTAATATCTGCTGCATAATGATCATACGTTGCACCAATATCAACTACCACTGCCTGAGGAGCTTTTAAAATTGCATCTTCACCAAGATAATGCAAAATTGTCGCATTACCGCCCGCAGCAACAATACTTGGAAACGCAGGAACGCTGCTTGCTAAACGCACGAATTCTGCTTCAAGCGCAGCTCGAATTTCACCCTCACGACATCCAGACCGCATTAATTGCCGCGCCACAGCTTGGCCAGCAGCCGTACGATCAATCGCCGCCGATATACAGAATAGTTCATATGCATCTTTTTTTCTGCGAAGCGCCGCGATAACCGCACTAATATCAACGACTGATTCAGCAAATCCATGTATCTGCTGCCCTAAATACCACAACAACTGTTGACCATAATTCCCACACCACTTGAGTGCACCTGAAATATATAATGTTCCCTGCGCCCCTACACGATCTACCAGATATGCGAGAAGATCTCGATACATAGTTGGATGTGCAAACGGATATACCGTATAAGAACCTACTACATCACCCTGATATACTATCGAATCAATACCATATATCGACGCATCACTCTCCGCAGAGATTTCATAAGCAACCCACTGTGCTCTCATACCATTATAGCGAGGTACAAATAATCGTGTTGCACCATCCCCCTCAATGCACAATACCGCACCAGGCTCATCAATTCCCGTAAAATAATAAAATGTACTATCCTGAACAAATCGACCATTTTTGGGCTCAAGAGCCGCGCACAAGACAATTGTATCTTGCGCAGTCCACGAAGAAATCGAATTTTGTAATTTCTGACGACGCTCTTTATATAACGCATTATTATGACGCATATTATACCTTTGTTTAAGATAACTTATGCTCCCCAGCATACCACGGCCTCACACAAGAAACAAATGAGCCCACCAAGCTTTTAGCATCGCGCTTATAGCAAACTTACTCGCAAGCGAGTTATTACAGCAATGGCTGACGTCCTGATAACGCACGATGAATAGTTGTACGGTCTAAATATGAAAGATTTGATCCAGTAGGCATTCCACTTGCAAGACGGGAAACTATCACGCCTGCCGCCGGAAGCTTGGAACGAACATAACTCATCGTAGCTTCTCCTTCAGGAGTAGGATTAAGAGCAAAGATTATCTCTTTAATCGGTTCATGAGAGACACGACTTACCAACTCTTTAATACGCAACTCCTCCGGACCAATTCCTTCAAGCGGACTCAGAACGCCCCCTAAGATATGATACCGACCGCGATATTCACCCAGCCGCTCAATAGCATATAAATCAGGCCACTGCTCAACCACGCAGACCAAAGACGCATCACGTAATGGATCAGCACACACGACACATACTGTTGCTTGCTCTGCCCAACTACCACACTGCACGCACGGCACCATTGAAGCACGTGCATGCATAATGGCATCAATCAGTTTCTCTGCCCGCTCCGGAGAAGCAGTGAGTAAATACAACGCAACACGATATACCTGCTTTGATGCAACATACGGAATATGTCTCAATTGCTGAATCAATGCTTGAAGTGATGGCAAATCCCTCATACTCTCTCCTTCACCAGCGCAACCACTCTGTGTTTATGTTATACAAACAGCTTGCGCGCTTTTTGCTCCAACAATGTCACTGCAAAATTTGTCATAACAAACAACAACAATCCAGCCGGCATATTTACAAAAATAGCAGACAAGATAAGTGGCATAATATATCCCATCATTTTTGTTCGACTATCAGCTTGTGGTCCACCAAACGGCTGCAAAAACGTGAGAATTACGACTAATGCAGGCAGCACATAATACGGATCTTTTACCGACAAATCAGTAATCCATAAGAAAAATGGCGCTTGATGCAATTCAATAACATTACTCAACACACGATACATCGCAAAGAAAATTGGCCATTGTGGAATCATCAACAAACATCCCAACAAAAAAGTAGCGGGCGAAACATTATGTTGTTGATACAACCGGACAAGTTCTGCATTAAACTGAGCAGTATCATGTGCATATTTTTTACGCAATCCAGCAACATATGGCTGCAAACGTTGTTGCATCTCCATATAACGCGCACTCTTAATAGAAAATGGAAGAAGTAAAAGCTTGAGTAAAATAGTTAACAAAATAATAGCGATACCGTAGTTGTGTACATACTCATACAACCAAGAAAGCAACTGCACTATCATTTTTGCAAACCATGCAAGCCAGCCAAAATGAAGCAATCCTTCAAGCCGTGCATCAACAGCAGAGACTGCTGGCAACGATTTTGGCCCAACATAATACGAGAGAGCAAACGTACTTGAATCGCTCAATGCTGGACCTTCA
>JBIKTS010000102.1:0-3185 GCA_044347985.1 Candidatus Babeliales bacterium | reverse complement strand
AAATGGGGTTCCCAGATATTCATCAAAGAATGCGGTGTTTTGTTCAGGATCAAGGACATGGAGTAGTGCGTTTGCTGGCGACCCGTGCATTGGATTTTCGTTCCCCATTTTATCTATTTCATCAAGTAAAATGACGCACGATGCGCTATTAGTTGTTTTGAGTGCTTTTAAAATTTTGCCTTCTTGTGCATTTAAATAAGTGCGGTTGGTCCCCAGAATATCAGATTGCATGTGTGATCCAGCAAGGCTAATACGATACAGTGGTTTATTAAGTGCAAGTGCAATTTGGCTGCAAAATGATGTTTTTCCGGTACCCGGTTTACCGACAAGACAGATAGTAAATGGAACACCACCAGGACTAACCATGCGGAGTGCGAGGTGAGTGAGGATTGTGTCTTTTACTTGATCCATGCCGTATTGGCATTCATCAAGAACCGCTGCTACTTCGTCTAGATTGTATTGTGGTGGTGATTGGTCGAGTGAATCACTCCACGGAAGAGCGAGCGCAAATTTTAAAAACGATTCAAGTCCTGGTCCTTCGTGAGGGTTTTGTTGTACTTTTTCAAATCTATCAATTAAATCACCCAAATAGTTATGAGGAACTTCTGGCAATCCGAGCTGTGCCAGTTTGTCGCGAAGAGTGCTTGCAAGATCAACGTCTTGCGGTGATTGCTTACTCTTTTCTTGTTCTAAGATAATTTTTACGAGCAAGGTGAGTTTATTTTGCACCGAAAAATCTTGTGATACAAAATCAAGTGCGCATTCTGGTGTGATTATGAGACCTAAGTTTTCGATATAAATTTGAATACACTGATTACAAGTTGGAGCCTCACTCAGTTGTTTTTTGAGTGTATTTTGTTTGTATTTGCGATGTAGAATTTGGAAAATAGTTTCAATTTCTTGCGTCGGCACTCTATTGGAGATTGGAGGGTATTTTCTGGTCATAAATGCAGTGAGTGGAAGATCAAGTTCAGTTTCTTGTGGGTTTGAATGGGGAACTATAACCTCAGTAATTTTTTGGTCTGGATTATAGATCTCGATGACATCTTTGAGCTTGATAGTAAACTCAGCTGTAGAGTTGTTGGCTGATGACGCATTTTGACTTATTACAAATCCGAGGGCTCCTAAAAATGTATTGAGTTCAGTACGTTTTGGTACGACAAAGGCAACTGGTGTTTGTGATTGTAAGTAGCGATTGAAACTTGCAATCAGTTTTGTATCTGCGGTAGTTACTGTGCGCGTCATATTTGAAAGAATTAATCCTTCAAGCGGGACAAACGGAAGTGAGCTTACCGTGCAGGGAAGCATACAGGCGAGTGTGCTTGTTAAAAGTAAGCGATACAGTATGTGCATAAATCACCTTTGTTAGTTGTACAGAGTGTATCCGTGATTATTTAGGAAGAAGTACATGGTCGAGTACCTCTTTTACATCCTCAACAAGTATAACTTTAATGCCATCAGGAAGCGTGCCAATACCTTTTATATCTTTTTCATTCTGTTTAGGAAAAATTACTCTGCTTAAACCATTTTGTTTTGCTGCAAGAAGTTTTTCTTTCACTCCGCCGATAGGCAATACATTTCCTTGCAAATTCAGTTCTCCTGTCATTGCATAGTCACTGTTAATAAGACGACCAGTATATACAGAAAATATCGATGACAAAAGAGTTATTCCTGCTGAAGGACCATCTTTGGGAATGCCCCCAGCTGGTGCGTGGATATGCAAGTCGTATTCGCTAAACATTTTTGCATCAATATTAAATTCCTTTGCATGAGAGCGAGCATAACTGACAGCGGCACGTGCTGATTCTTTCATAACTTCACCGAGTTGGCCGGTTAGAATTAGTTTGCCTGTGCCGGGCATCAACAGCGCTTCCATTTGCATCACTTCTCCACCGAAAGGAGTCCATGCAAGGCCGTTTGTGATACCAACCTTGTGTGTGCCTACTTTAAGCATATCGAGTGTGCGTCGTGGCCCAAGATGTTCAGCAAGATTACGTTTGGTAAATGATACGCCTTTTTTTGTTTCAATATAGTTGCGGGCATATTTTGCGCACAATTTTTGAAACAATTTTGAAAGGTTTCGCACGCCTGCTTCTCGTGTATATCCAGCAATTAATTCTTCAATAACATCTTTTGAGAATGAAATATCAGTTTTTGCAAGTCCTGAGTCGGCAATGATTGCCGGTATCAGGTGCCGTTTTGCGATTTCATATTTTTCTTCTTTGGTGTATCCAGACAATTGAATGATTTCCATACGATCACGTAGTGGCCCAGGAATAGTGCTGAGATCATTTGCCGTCGTGATGAAGAGTATTTTTGAAAAATCAAAATGTACGCCTAGATAGTTGTCGTAGAATGCTTTGTTTTGTTCAGGATCGAGCGCTTCAAGAAGGGCCGCTGATGGATCGCCTTTGTGTGAAGAGCCAATTTTGTCAATTTCATCAATCAAAAGAACCGGGTTGAGTGTACCTGCTTTTTTGAGAGCTTGAATGAATCTACCAGGGAGAGCTCCGACGTATGTGCGGCGATGGCCACGAATTTCTGCTTCATCATGTACGCCACCAACCGCTATGCGAGCAAAGCTTCTGCCCATTGCTTGCGCAATCGACTTACCCAGAGAGGTTTTTCCTACGCCTGGAGGCCCTGCAAGACAGAGAATTGGGCTTGCGCAATCATTTTTGAGGTATTTGATAGATAAGTAGTCCAAAATGCGTTCTTTGACTTCATGGAGTCCAAAATGGCCTTCATCAAGAACTTTTTTCGCGGTTTGGATGGTGTTGTTATCAGTTGATGTTACTCCCCATGGCATGGAAAGAAGCCATTCAACATGGTTACGCATAACTGTTGCTTCAAGCGAGTCGGCAGACGTTTTTTTCAGGCGACTAATTTGTCTATTAAATTCAGTGCGTGCTTCTTCGGTAAACGCTGCACTTTCCCCTTTTTTTTCAAATTCTGCAATATCAGAATCGGCATCATCGCCAAGCTCTTTTTGAATTGCGCGAAGTTGCTCACGCAAATAGTATTCACGTTGAGATTTATTAATAGAGTCTCTTGTTGAGAGACGAATTTTTTCTTCAACTTCACTGGATGAGACAATGCGTCCTAAATGGAGAAGAATTGCATCAAGAACCTGTGTTATTGATTCTTTTTCCAAAAGTTCTTGTGCTTGATTGACCGGCAAATTG
>JBIKTS010000061.1:0-5579 GCA_044347985.1 Candidatus Babeliales bacterium | reverse complement strand
GTGGATTCTCAATCTGGCTTACAATTGTGGTGAAATCAGGGCTGAATAAGGTATTACTTGGTGGTAATTTTGCCACGAGTTCACAAATCGTTTTGGTATAATGAGTGGTTTGTTCTGGGGTGTATGTTTCTGTGCTCAGTGGAAGGAGCTCAATTGTAGCAACAAGTGTTTCATCGGTGGGGGTGATTGAAAGTACTGTTGCTTTTTGAACGCCTTGAACGAGTATTTTGACGCCGCCATCTGAAAGCTCCATAAGACGGATAATTTCACCGATAGTTCCTACTTCAAATAAATCGTCAATGCTTATTGGTTCACCGTCTTCATCAAATGAATTATCACTCGCTTTGGTTGCAAGCATGAGTACTTTTTTGTCTGTTTTCATTGCCTGGTTAATGCCAGCAATAATTTTGGTGTCGAGTACGAGCAGAGGAACAACCATATGAGGGAATACTACCACATCAATAGTTGGTATGACGGTGATATCTCGGCATTCGGCCGTAGATGCCATCATTTTTTTATGTTCTTTTTTCATATAGTGCTACCTCCCCCTCAGAGCAAAATAATATAATCTTTGTAAGCCAGTTACTCTTAATGGTACGCTGACCACTTAGCATCATTGCGTATATCGCGTTGCGATTTGCGTTTGATTACCCCTTATGTATCTAACTTTAAAGGATTGAGGTATATGCCCACAACTATTTCTAAATATGATCTCTCATTGCAGCATGTTACCAAGGGTTTTGTAATTGGCGGGCAAGAGCGCATCGTTTTTTCTGGCTTAAATTACCGCTTTTTGCCCGGTATTTCATATGCGGTAGTCGGGGCATCGGGATCAGGAAAGTCAACACTTTTGCATATCCTTGCCGGTTTTGAGTCTGTTGATGCGGGAGAGGTGTTGTGGGGAGGTGTTAATGTTCAGTCACTTTCGTCTGGGGAGAGAGATGCGTGGATGGCAAAACATATTGGTTTTGCCTTTCAATATCATTATTTAATTGCTGAGTTGACGGTGCAGGAGAATGTGTGGCTGTCGGCGGCGCTTGCTGGCAATGAGTATGCCGACTCAGAAATTTTTGAGCTTCTGGCGTTTGTGGGGCTTGAAGAATGTTTGCACCAATATCCGCATGAATTATCTGGTGGGCAACAACAACGCGCTGCACTCGCGCGTGCATTAATTCGCAAACCATTATTCTTAATTGCTGATGAACCAACGGGTAATTTGGATGCCCAGTCAGCGCGCAGCATTATTGATATTTGTATGCAATATCAAAAAATGTATGGCATGGGGCTGATTATTGCCACTCATGATCAGGCAGTGTATTCACGTATGGATATGGTGTTACAGTTGTAAAAAATGCCCTCGCCGAGTAAATGCTTTATTTTTGAAGAAAATGACGTAGAATACCAGCCGCTTCTGAAAAGCATCTGTAGTATTCTTTTTTCTGAAAGGCAATGCATGAGCATCGGCAAACTGTTTTTTCTTTTTACGTGCGTATTCTTCTGCTCTCTTGAGTGTATTGTTTCTTCGTCTCATGGTGATTGTACTTTTGATCTTGCTGCAGCAGGAAATAGTGTTTTATTTGTGGCAAGTGCTGAAGCAAATGCTGAGCCTGAATACTCAGTTGCGCGCTTTGCGCTTACTCGTACGAGTGCAAATGCGTACACCTCTGAGCTTGTTGGCTTGGTAAAACCAACTGCGTTTGTAAATCATCGTACTCCTACGCAAAAAAAGAGTTTAAATCCATTATACGAGCAAACAATTGATTCGTTCGCATTATATAAAACTGCACCATTAGTTGCTTTTCGTGCACCTGACGCGGAAGGCCATTGCCATTCAGTTGCTATCATTCAAGATGTTGAGTCGGGTAATGCGGTACTGGTGAATGCAAAACCGTTTGGTGATGCAACTGGCGCGGTGACGCGAAATATTGTCAAAGTGTGTGGCGGCGTGTATGTGCGAGAAAGTTCTAACGTATTTGTACCAACAACTGAGTTCGGATTTGTTTTTGCGGCGGTAACACCAAGTGATAGTAGTTCATGGGTGGGACAAGACGCTGCAGGGATTGCGGTTGCGCAGGTGATGTCGGATAGTATTGTACCACTTGCTGTAGGTGGTGTTGGAAGCGGGCCGTCTGCAGTTGCAGTTCCGCATTCTGCTATTCAAATTGGTGATGTAGGAACCATTACAGGGATAACTGCATTGTGTTGGAATGATCGTTTGCATCGATTATATGTTGCAGCGCAGACAGAAGATGGTGGAGTTGCGGTGCTTGTTGGACGCCTTGAAATTCCTTCTACTGCGCGCACTACAAACACTACTGCTCTTCAAAATATTCGCTGTGTACTCACTCCGTGTATTGCTGCTGCCGATGGTACAAACGATGCAGACGATTGGGTAGACTCAGATTTTGTTGTTGCAAGAAAAGATGCTGATATTTCTTTGCAGCGTATTGCGGTGATGAATACATCATCTGGATATGATTATTTTGTTGCGCAGCGTGGTGACGCTGTGTACGCGCTTCCCGTTGTTTCATCAGGTTCTGAGTCGACAGTGGGAATGCTTGCACAAAAATCTGATTACACTGCTGCAGCGACTGCAGGCTCTGAAGAGCAATTGTATACGGCAGCTGAGAGCTCAGTTTTTGTGGGTTGTGGAGATGTTCCTGCTGCTATTACTGCGTTGCATGTCTATGGTGATAGTGTTTGTGTTTCATGCGCTGGTGATACCGATGCGACGCGTGGAATTTTTATGTCGCAGGCGATTTTTGCTCGCGATGGAAAAATTGTAGGATGGAGCCCCTGGCGTTGTTTGCTGGCGACTGAGAACACGGCACTTGATTTTGTGCGTGATCAGCTGGGGCGCATACAATATCTTTCTGGTGACGGTGAAACATTTGATACTGTTGCGACACAAGTGTGGGGATCGTGTAATCAAAATGGTTTGTGGGGCGGTGCTCTTGATGATGCAACGGTTGGTCTTGTGTATGCCATAAATACATTTTTTCCAACTGCACGTGGTGGTGTGCAGACGGTAGCTGCAGTGCGTGGACGGAGTGATACTGCGTGGCATAATACTACTGCGCGACTTGCAAGCGATACGCAATTGCTTGTTTTTGGGGGGCGTAATCGCTGTGCAGTTGCATTAACCGCAGTTGAAGGAGAATTATTTCGGGGAGCGGATGCTACCATTGATTCTCATTTTATTACGTATGATTTAGCTGATGATGATCTTGCGCTTGGTATGCTGAGTGCTGTTGCAGTTTCGCGGAGCGATGCTGAGGCAGATGAGGGATGGATTTTTGTTGGCGGCACAGATGGGCTTGCAGTGCTCAGAAAAGCAAGTGGTGAAGGATGGAATGCACTTGATGATTTGCAGGCACTTCGCGATGATGAATTTTCATTTAAAAAAATTACGAAGTCAGATGGAAGTGATTTTACACATATTCGGCAGATAGTAACCGATGAAAATTATTTTTATGTGGTATGTCCTGAGGGAGTGTATCGATGTGCGTATAATAGTGATGCATTTGGAGATGAACCAACTGAAACGATAGGTGAAGAGTTGGTAGCAGCTCCGTATCAACTACTTGGTGCATCGTATGAAACAATTTTTTCAGTACTGATTCTTGGTGAGTATGCGCTGCTTGGCACAAGTAAAGGATTGTGGCTGAGTGATGTTGCAGCTGGTGAAGTGGTAAATGCGCGGGGAACTGGTGGATGGATTTTTGTCCCCATTGAGCCAGCAGGAACTGATTCATTTGGTGTGTGCTCGCAACTGACGTGTGTGCCAGGTTTTGCACCAGATGAGCCTTGTATGGTGCGAGTGCTTACTGCTGACGTTTCACTCAATATTGCAAGTTTGTATTCTGTGAGCATTCCGCAGGCGGCTGATTTAGCTGATGAAGGAGTGCGTGCAGGAATAGGTGCGATAGCTCATACCAGCGAGACCGTGACGCGTCGTTATGTAACATTGCTGGGGCGAATGTGTGAACATTGTTATACCGATGGAGGCGTTATTTTTGATGCAAGTTCCAAGCACCATCAATTTTTAGGAGAAGGTTTTGGATTGCTTCGTGTGCTGAAGGTTTCACCTTCTATTGGCGCACTTGATGCATGGGCAGAGAGTGTGCAGCCGGTACTTGATACAGCATTGTCTGGATCATTAGTGTCCGATATTGCGTGTGATGAAGCGACGGGTACGATTTTGCTTTCGGGGTCGTGGGGCCTACAAATTCTTCAGTAAAAGGAGTAAGAAATGAGCGTAAAAAATATAGTACTAGTATTGGCAGTGAGTGCATCGGCGCATGCATATACACCAACAAATATTCATATGCCGTATGATGGTGATTTTGCTCAGTGGTCATGGACGCCGCATACACGCATGCATGCCGGTGTGCGCGGGCAATACATGGTTACAACAAAAGCATACGATCATGAAGAACGGCGTGTTCCTATAACCCAAATTCAATCAGCAAAAGAATCAGCGCTTGCAATGCTTGAAGGAAGCGTTCCTGGCACGCCATTGCATGGGCTTGCAAATCGCTTACGAGGAAGTCAAGATGGGACGCGTGGCATGTTTACGGTTGACGGTGATTTATCATGGCGTCAAATGTGCATTGATGTGTTGTATCGATTACATATGATTACGTTGCCGGGAATTTTTTCTCTTGGTCTGCATCTGCCAATTATTGATGCATCAATTCATGATGTGACGTGGAAGAGTTTAACAAAGTCTGAAACATTACAAGACGATGAAGTGAAAAGTTTGCTGGTGCGTGACGAGCGAAGTTTGAAAGATTTTGCGCAACGGTATGGTTCATTGCATTTGGGTGATCAGCATCGCAGAGGGATTGGTGATCTTGCCTGTATGCTGTATTGGCAGGCGCATTTTACACAATATAGAAAACGATTGAGCGATGTATTTGTGCAACTGCGTGTCGGTGTTACTGCTCCAACGGCGCATCGCGTGAATATTGATCGTGCATTTGATGTTGATTTTGGTCGAGATGGTGCGTGGGGAATTCCACTTGGTGGTGGATTGCGTCTTGATTTAGGAGGTGGTGTGCGTGTGGGGATTGATATTGGTGCAACACTCTTTATTCGTCGCGTGCAAGAATGGCGTGTAAAAACGAGCTGGGCACAAACTCCCTATCTGCTTCTTTCAAAAGGTCTTGCCACACGTGAATATGGTCCTGAGTGGCGCTTTATGCTGTATGGACAATGGGCGGTTGCAAAGACAGGATTCTATGTAAGTAGTGGGTATCAATTCTTTAAACGCACCGACAGTACGTTGTATCCACAGGCAGATGCGCTGAGCGCTACGATTATTAATACATCACCTACTGTTGATGTTTCAGAATCACATAATTTTGTTGCTGGACTCAATTATGTCCCTACTGCTGCGCGTAAGTGGCGTGTGGTTCCTGAATTTTCGGTGCAAGCAACGTTCCCTTTTGGTGGTCGCAGTTGCATGAGTGGAACAATTATCAGTGGCGCAGTGGGATTTAAATTTTAAAAACGCTGTGTTATTGTGAATCCCTCATTACGAAATTGGGGGATTGTGATGGTATCTTTAAAACAAA
>JBIKTS010000031.1:0-8836 GCA_044347985.1 Candidatus Babeliales bacterium | reverse complement strand
CACAACCGTAGCAAATAACGTATTATCTATACAATATTTTGAATTTGTTCTCGAATCTTCTCAATTTCTACCTTGATATCTACGGCAGCCGAGCTCATTTCAAAATGCATACACTTGGACGTAATAGTATTAACCTCTCGCATCAACTCTTGCAGCATGAAATCAAGCTTGCGCCCTTTCTCGGCAAGCGCACTGGCAAGCAACTGCCGCAATGCGTTCATGTGCGACTGAAACCGAACAATCTCTTCATGCACATCCATTTTATCAAGCATACCCAGTCGCTCAGGTAAAACCGCTTTTGCAAGCTCATCGCCCTCTTGAGCAAGCTTTTGTTGCTCTGCAATTTCCTCTTTCTGCTCGACAAGAACTTTTGCAACAATACTGGTAATCCTCTCCATAATTTGACTCATTAATACAAGCCGTTGCTCTAAATCAACCAGCAAGGACTGCCCTTCCAACTGACGCGCTTGCTGCACCTGCGCAATAGCAGCATCAAGTCCTTCAAACAACCGGGCAACCGCCTGATCAGAAAGCACCGCGCGCTCCGGCGCAAACACCTGAGGAAGCGTCATGAGCTCGGCGACCGTCAAAGATCCTGTAACACCAAAATGTTTTGTAATGTAACTCCCCGCGGCCAAATATTCTTCCACCCGCGCAGGCGAAAAAATCATTTTCTCCAAAAGCGCTCCGTGGCTTGCAATACGCAGCGTGCAGTATACTCGCCCACGCAATAATGCATTTTTAAGGCGTGATGTAATCTCCATTTCATACCCACTCAATGCACCAGGTAATTTGCATGATGGCTCAAAAAACTTTGAGTTAAATGTTTTTATTTCTATGTCCACCACACACTGCTCACCAGCATGCTCAAACAACGTTGCCGCAATATTAGCAAAACCAGTCATACTCTTAATCATATAGTTCCTTCACGGTGCCTGAGCACTTCTTACTTTAAAGCAACACTATTCAATATTGGCAAACACATGCCGTACGTCATCCAGCTCATCAAGTCGTTCTAAAAACTGAAATACTTTTTCTTCTGCTTCGCCCTCAACTAGTGCTGCCATTGTTTTTGGTATCCACTCCAGTTGCACCGTATCGGTTACTAATCCTGCACTATCAGCTGTTGCTTTAATGGCATAGAGTTCTGCGGGCTGACCTACAATACGAATATGCTCATCATCAACATCAATCGAATCAATATCATGCTCCAAAAATATTTCTAGCAATTCATCTTCGGTTTTGCGTGATGGATGGAGTGTCACTACTCCACGTCGGACAAACATCCATGAGACAGAGCCATCGCCGCCTAAGTTGCCCCCACCCTTGGTAAACGCATGACGAACTTCTGAAGCAGTACGATTTTTATTATCAGTAAGCGCTTCGACCATCACCGCAACACCATGCGGCCCATATCCTTCATACGTAACGCTTTCATACGCTTGCCCTTCAAGCTCGCCGGTTCCCTTTTTAATCGCCCGCGTAATATTGTCACTTGGCATATTGGCAAGCTTTGCTTTTTCAAGAAATAACCGAAGCCGCAGATTTGAGGCAGGGTCCCCACCCCCTTCTCGACATGCAACGGTAATTTCTCTCACCAACTTGGTAAACACTTTCCCTTTTTTCGCATCTTCTTTTGCTTTTTTATGTTTAATATTAGCCCATTTTGAATGACCTGCCATGACACATCCCTTTTTATTTTTTATACATCCGAGAAACGAAGAGCCCCGCCCCATATCCACCTGCTGATACACCGAGTGCTACCAGTGAATACGGAACACTCGTATCAACACATCCAAGCCACAGCAGTGTGTACATACCAAATCCACCAAGCACCGAACAGGCCGCTGCCGCATAGGCAAGAGGTCCTCGAAATAAACACACTACTACTGAAACTAAAATACTACTCACCAAAAGTTCATAGCTCTGAATTAAAACACCTAAAATATTACTGCAGTAATACGAGCCCACAACTGAAATAACCCCAACAACTACTGTCACAATCTTTGCACTCAACATGCGCCAGGAACTCTTCCACACTACTGGCACAAAATCTTGCACAACATTAGAGGTAATAGCACACAGCAGCGAGTCAGCCGTTGACGTAATAGCGGCAACAAGAGCGCA
Source organism: Candidatus Babeliales bacterium (assembly GCA_044347985.1). GTDB lineage: Bacteria > Babelota > Babeliae > Babelales > JAUPTZ01 > JAUPTZ01. The sequence goes on along the minus strand of JBIKTS010000031.1, from coordinate 6,709 downwards.
CATAACCAGCGCCTGCCCAATCGGCCCAAGCGCATGAGTAATTAAAAGTATTAACGGATTTTCACCTGCCGCAACCGGCATACCTATCAATTTTGCATGCATCCCTATGAGCGCAGGAATCAGGGCAAATGCAAGTACCCCACCGGCTGCAGCCCATGCAGATGCGCGTGCTATTGCAGACGTACGAGCAGAAAAAAACCGCTGCGCTAAATCTTGCTCAACCAGTGAAATAAGACACGGCATACCCAAGTACGCAAACCAATACGCAAACCCTCCCGCAGGCATTTCATACGAAGCATAGAGCGCGCCACTGGTTGACCATGGCACTGCGCCACCCCACACCAAAAATCCAAACAGCCCACTTAAAATGGTCACAATAACCATAAGCTGGAGCAGATCAGTTGCCACAACTGCGGGAAGCCCCCCATACATTGTATATCCAATCAGCGCGGCCCACACCCCAATAAACAACCATTCGTTATAGACGCCCATCCCCATCATCACACTTTTTGAGGTAAGCATTTGTGCCATAAAAATACCAGTCAGTGAAATAATAGAAAGCACAGAAGCAAGTTTTTTCAGCATCGATGAGGCAAAATATTTTTCAAAAATCTCAGCGGTTGTTGCCACTTGCAGTGCCCGCAGCCGACCTGCAGCTCCCAGCCCCAGCACCACAAAACCAATAGCAATACCAATGCCATACAAAAGCCCCGGCAATCCATACCGATATGAATCATGCGCAATACCCAGCGTCAAACCAGAACCAATTTGTGTTGCCAACAGCGTACCGGTCAGCGACCAAAAACCTAATGATCGCCCCGCAAGAAAATAATCACTTTCGGTAATGGTTTTTCGACTCACATACATACCAACCATATAATATACGAATACAAAACTACTAAAAAAAAGTGAAAACCATCCGGCGCAATTCATTGTATCCTTTGTCTAAAAAATCATTTCCTGTTCTGGCCCCGCTTCACCAAGCAACGCTTTGCGCAGTGCATACCGCTTTTGCACCGGAATTTGCCTGCCCCGGGAGGTTTTTTGCAGCAGTCCTTGCCGCATCAAAAATGGCTCACAAAAATCTTCGAGCGTTTCTTTGTCTTCACCAGTCATTGCAGCAAGTGTATCAAGCCCGACTGGCCCACCAGAAAAGTCCCTTAGTATATGCGTCAGGACAATTCGGTCAAGTTTGTTCAGGCCTTGCTCGTCAATGCCTAAAAAATCAAGCGCCTGCATAACTACCGACGTCGTAATCTTATCAGCTCTCTGTACTTGCGCAAAATCACGCACCCGTCGCAAAATCCGCTTGACAATCCGCGGAGTTCCTCGCGCACGGGCGCCAACCATTCCAGCCGCCTCAGGAAGTATTGTCACACCTAAGTGCTGGGCATTTTGTAGCACAATCTGCGCAAGCTCCTCGGGAGTATAAAAATCAAGTCGCTCAACAATCCCAAATCGGGTCTGCAATGGCCCTGAAATCATCCCCGTTTTAGTAGTCGCTCCAACCAGCGTAAACCGATTCAACGGTAATCGTATCGATTTTGCTCCCGCTCCTTGGCCCACAATCATATCCACGCAAAAATTTTCCATTGCGGTATACAAAATCTCTTCAACCGTTTTGGGCAAGCGATGAATTTCATCAATAAACAGTACTTCACTGGGCTGCAAGCTGGTCAAAATAGCTACCAAATCACCCGGGCGCTCAAGTACCGGCGCGCTCGTCACTTTAATCTGTGTGCCGAGTTCTTTGGCCAAAATGGTTGCTAATGTTGTTTTACCCAGCCCCGGCGGGCCAAACAGGAGCACATGATCAAGCGCTTCCTTGCGCATTAGCGCAGCTTGCGTATAGACACGTAATTTTTCTTTTATAGCAGTCTGGCCCAAGTATTCCTCAAATGTTTGCGGAATAAATCCGGCAATCTGATCATCAATGAGGGGAGCTGCAACAACCAGTTCAAGCTCAGGGGTCAGCGGCATCATGCAAGCACCTTTATGAAAAGCGAATCAATCAGAAGACACCGTAGCATACGAGATGGGATTAGGACAAGTTACAAATTATTTCGCCAAATGAGATAGCCGCCACTTAATATACTCTTTATCGTCAGGTGTTGAAGTGAAGTCATTCGCCAGTCTTGTTAAAAAATGATGCGCTGGATCAGGCATACCCAAGGGATCTCGATTTTCCAAATCAAAGAGTTTCACAACAGTGTTGCCCTGATCAAACCCTACGTTGCCACAGTGCAGATCGTATGTTCTTAATAATCTATCTGCCACTATCAATTGCTCTATGACCTCTTTTGTTTTGGCATATTTGCCCCTATATTTTATCATACCGGCTCTTGCAAAAACTAATTCCTGAGCTTCAATCAAACGTCCATCTCTCGCTCTAATACCATAAGACTTCACAGGCATTACGGGAATAAACCCTTTCTCATGAGCACCACGCAGGTAAAAACCTTGTCCGTCTCTGATGGCTCTTGCATTTAAACGCTTTCTATCACTCTCATAATTGTCTGACAAATGCTTGGAGAGCCGATATGACATCCTAATGCGAGTGGCCACATTATGAGCAAATTTCAAACAAAAAGAGTTTGCTAAGTCATCCACCTGCTCATTAGATGGTAATGCTTTCGTACAATATAAAACGTCATTTTGACCAAGACTACTAAACACAGTGTCAACTTTATACCCCCGCGCGGTAAAAAATGGTTCTAATATACGACAAATCACACTAGCGTCTTTACCATTCAAATCATGCCGATTAATAATATCTGCAGCCTCTTTAAACCGAGCGTCGATAGCAAATCCTGGTTCATATACATCCGGTTGCGCCTCAACTCCCGGCTTCACGGTCAGCGCATCCATTTCAGCAGCAAAATGTGACGTTGAGAGCCACGCAAGTACCGCCAATCGAACTCTTGTCCGCTGCAAGGCCCTCGTAAGACTTTCTACAGGTGCAGCACCACTGCCAGCTCCTGAACCAGCTCCAGCCATCGCGGCACTTGTTCTTGCGTCACCCCAAATGTCAACTGCTTGCCCTGCAGGCGTATGAGGCGATTCAACTTCAGCCATTTTACTACCACCCAAGTGAGAACTTTCAGAAGGAGTCAGGGTACCACCACCAGCACCTGCTCCGGCCATCGCCGAACTTGGCCCAGCACCTGCGCCAGCTGAAGAACGAGGTGCCACCCTAGAAGCAACTCGGCTTTCTGCGCCCGCCAAGCAACTCAAATATGTATAGCTAGTGCGCGCGTTACTCTTTACTCTTTGTGCAAATACTTCAGGGGTTTCGCCTGCTTTGTTTTTTGCTGTTAAATTGCCGCCACGCTGAGTAAGTAAGCTTATAATAGCATCGTGCGAGCCGTTTGTGTTGTTTGAATAAGCGATATGAAGTGGAGTCAAGCCATGCTCAGTTGGAGCATTTATATCAAGCTTACCGGTATCAAGTAGGCGTTCTGCAATAGTCAGACAACCACTCACGCACGCCATATGCAGGCTTGTCCATGAATAAGGTGCGAGTACTGTTACGTCAGCGCCACCATCAAGAAGCTTTCCAGCAATAAACGAATGTCCATGCCTGCAAGCATGCTGCAAAAGAGTGTAGCCATCTTTATCAACCTTATTCAAATCAGAAGCAAAACTAAAAAGTTCCGGCACCACTTCCACAACAAATCTAGTTGGACTTCTCCCATAAATAGCATGTAACTCATGCCAATTTTTAGGTCTTACTGTACCAACAACCGGGGAACTTGCCAAACCCGTTTCCACAAACTCAATAATTTCATCTCTCCCCCCAGTGAAAGCATCACCTAGCCCATCAAAACCACCACCTGCACCCGATGGAGCACCAGCAGCGCTTCCAGCTCCTCCTCCTGAAGGCGCACCCACTGAATCGTTAGCCTTGGGATGAGAACTTGGTCGGGCAGGCGTATGAGGCGATTGTGCTACAGCCATTCCACTACCGCCCAAGTGAGGACTTTTAAAAGGCGCCGTGGCACCACGTTCATGACTATCTGCCCTACCAACAACATTCAGCACACCACTCATGCCTCGTGAAATTCCGTTACGTGCAGCAATTACCGCCAACGCAGCAAGTGCCACAGCGCTCCCCACACCAATACCAATCTTTGCACCGGTACTCAAACCACTCTTGAAAAACTGCTGAATTGCTTTCTTGTCTGCCGGATGTACATCAGCATCAGCTGCTACCGCTTTTAAAAAACTCTGTAACGCTTTTTTATCAGAACCTTTTAACCCCGTGCGAGTCATCACCGGACCTGCATGCGTCACAAACTGCTGGTGTAAGGACGGATTATATTCTTCAAGCATCAGTGACAAGCGCTCATATTCTGCAGAGCGGCGCGTGGCCTGTCGCGTAGATGGCGCAGAAGTCTTGCCGCGTGTAGGCAGCGCACACAGCGGCACCTGCATCGCCACAACCATCCCAAACAGTACAAAACACAGCGGCATTCTACTATATATACGCGTTACCATAACAACTTTCTTCTCGAGTAAATAATTTTTAAACCTGTATATACACTATAAAGATACTCTGAGCGCGGCACAATACATGCCTGCTTTAAGATGAAGAAACAGGCGCACCAGCTCCAACCCCTGTCACCGCGGGAGCTTGCTCTGAACGCTCTACCCACGCCTCAAGCCTCTCAATATAGCTATTGCGCTCACATTCGACATTTGTAAGATCTTTATATTGGTCAACTACTGTTTTTAAAAAGTATCTTTTAGGAGATATTTTTTGCCCCCCCGAAGGCCTGATACGTTCTAAATCAAATAACTTGATAACTTTACGGTCATTGCGGTCAATAATCCCTATATTATCAGCGTTCAGATCATAAGTTCCTACTAGCGATTCAGTAATAATAAGTTGATCAATCACCTCAGAAGTTAAATATGGATTCAATCTGGGTAATTTATATAAATTAGTCCCAGCTATAACAGACTCCTGCAATTGAACCCAACCTCCACTACCTACTTGCACCATATACGTATGCGCAGGCTCGACCGGAATAAACGCTCGACGTGCATCCCGCAATGCAGAATTCACAGAATGCCCCGAAAAATCAGTCTTTCTTTGCAAATATTTTTCATATTCGCAAGGTAATAACCGCGCCACACGATACGCCATCAACGTACTCTGAATAGGGTTTTTGACTAATTTAATAACAACAGGTTCCAAAGATGCTTTCGTACACACAAGAGCAATATTTCCCATAGTTGGGCCCCGCCGTGCCATTTTGCTTTCAACCGCATAACCACGCCTCTCAAGATATCTCTTTAAACCCTCATAATCGCCTGAATGAACAGAGCCCGAATATTCTTTCAAACATGCCGCTAAGGTTACATAGCTTGCCGGTATATTGCTGCCTTCATTATATGGATCCGGCTGTTCAATCAGACTAGGATCAATAATCAATTTGTTAAGATCTTTCAGTAATAGTGCATCCTGAATCGACTTACTTCTCCAATAATTCAATGCTTTGAAAACTTTTTGCTTCCCGTTTTGCTCAATCTGAGCGATTGCACTTGCACCACTTCCAGCACCCGCGCCAGCCATTCCACTGCCGCCGAAGTAAGAACTTTCAGAAGGAGTCACGGCACCACCACCAGCTGAAGCACCAGCGCTAGCTCCGGCATCTGGAGTCGTTAGACTGAGAGAATCGTTAGCAGACGTCATGGGACTAGTTGCATGAGCTGAGCCCGTCGGCATACCAACTGCCCCAACAACACCCAGCGCACCCCTCAAGCCTTGTGAAATTCCGTTGCGTGCAGCAATTGCCACTAAAGTAGCGAGTGCTGCTGTTGCCACAGCGCTCCCCACACCAATACCAATCTTTGCACCGGTACTCAAACCACTCTTGAAAAACTGCTGAATTGCTTTCTTGTCTGCCGGATGCACATCAGCATCAGCTGCTACCGCTTTTAAAAAACTCTGCAACGCTTTTTTATCAGAACCTTTTAACCCCGTGCGAGTCATAACCCGACCTGCATGCGTCACAAACTGCTGGTGTAAGGACGGATTATATTCTTCAAGCATCAGTGACAAGCGCTCATACTCTGCAGAGCGGCGCGCGGCCTGCCACCTTGAAGAATGGGTATTATTCACTGCTCTCTGCCTTGATGACTTTGCTTCAATTAATGTATGCATACCGGCAAACACAATCCCCAAGACCAGGCTCCACCGAATTACTTTACTATTAAACATCGGCTTGTTACTCCTATAAAAAACATATGCAACTTCGTGACACCTGCAACGAGTACTCTTTTTGTAGAACAACCATAACTCAGCACCCCCGCTAGAAGTGCTTTTATATAAAAAAAAGTATGACACAGGAAAAACATGCAACACAAGTGTAAACGCAAGTACAAGCAGACTGTACCACTAGTACTGAGGATCGTTTACAAAAGTAGGGAGCCTTTGTAAACGCTGCAAGTTCTGTGTGTTCCAGCTCCACGGAACTTTATCCATTCTTGCTACAAGTGGAAGTGTGCCTTGCTGTGGATGATCATACTGAAATATATAAAAAGCTCCCGGTTTGGTTGAACTTGCGCGTTTAAAAAACTCCACTCCACGATATTCAAAAAAATAATTTACCCCTGCAGAAGAAGCATACTTTTGAGCCCACTCTTCAAATGCTTCCTGATTTAAAGGTAATCCCAAACGTTGTGCTAGCTGCTCATCATCACT